>CAZJEV010000011.1:4026-16965 GCA_964545215.1 Candidatus Woesearchaeota archaeon | reverse complement strand
AGCCTATAAAACAATAATTAATATAAACTGAAATTTAAAAATAAATATTATGACCAAAGTATTAATTGGGTATCTTCGTGGCCGGAATGAGATTGCTGAGGCATCTGCAAATAACGAGAGACAACATGGTGTGTCTGTATTTCCTGATTTTATTGATAGTCTAGGATTGAAAGTGCAAGAACTCTCTCCTGTCCTTAAAGTACCTTTACGAGACTTGCAAATTCTTTATGATTCAAGAGGGTATATTAATGGCGATTCACAAAATAACATTATGGAGTATATTAATGCAAAAAATGCTGTTGAGGATTTTAAGAAATGCCAGCATGGAGAACTTGAACTTGAGGTAATTTAATACTCCAGGCCTAAACTAGTCTTAATTGCTAAATTTACTTTACTCATTATTTCGTTGCCTAAAGAAGAAATATTTTTTATTATTCTAGATTTGTCAATCACTCTTATTTGGTTTAGTAGAATAGTAGAATTATTTTTTAATTTTGAATCTTCTGGCACTAATGTGACATTTGTCGGAAATTCTTTTGTATAGACTTTTGAAGTAATGGGTGCAATTATAGTTGTTGGGCTAAATTCATTAGAGATGTCATTTTGTATAATTAATACTGGTCTAATCCTACCCTGCTCACTTCCCACTATTGGCTCAAGATTTGCCAAAACTATATCTCCTCTTCTAATTTTCATTCCATTCCCAGTCTATTTCTCCATCAATAGATTCAAACTCTTTTGTGATTTTCAAGCTTTCTTCAGCCATTTCCTTGCAACCTTCTATTAACAATTCTTTTTCTTTTCTTTTTTGAGTCTCAATCTGCTTCATCATTTTTATTATAATCCCCTCATAAGTCTCGTTCTTTGATTTTAGCCTATCCAACGCTCTCTTCACATTCTCGCGGAGCTGAATTGTTGTAATCATACATACTATAGATTAACTATAGTATATAAGCTTTTCTAATACTCCAGGCCTTTTCTGGCCATAATTCCAGAGTCATAAGGGTGCTTTATCTTTTTTATTTCTGTAACTAAATCTGCTAATTTGAAGATTTCTTCAAATGGCTTATGGCTTCCTGTTAAAATTAATTCCTGGTTTTTTGGCTTTTCTTTTATTAATTTTACTATTTCATTTTCTTCCAATAAGCCTAACTGAACAGCATATAAAATTTCATCTGCAATTAAAATGTCGTATTTTCCGAGACAGGATTTTAAATAATTGAAAGCTTCTTGGGCTTTTTGTTTATGCTCTGAATCATTTTTTCCTCTAATATACCAATCTCCTAAGCCAAATCTTTTATATGAAAAATCAGGGAATTTTTCAAGAGCTTGTATTTCCCCGGGTATCTGCTGTTCTAAAGATGAAGCTCCATTTTTCATGAATTGAATGAGGTGGACAGAATAGCCATTGCCGGAAGCTCTTAAAGCTGTGCCAAAAGCAGAAGTGCTTTTGCCTTTTCCATTTCCGTAAAAGACCTGGACATGGCCCAACTGGGATTTATCCGGCACTTTGATTTCCATCTCTGGAAATACAGAAGGAATTATATAAAGATAATTGAATTGCATTTATAATTTCCATCTTAATTTTATTCCGCAGTTTGAATGTATTACCCCATTTTGCATAGGCTTGCCAGCCCCGATAGATTTCTGCAATACTCTTAAAGTCGTATGTGCCTTCTTTAAAGAATATTATTTTTCTTCTCATTGTCCTAATATTTCTCTTTCTTAGCAGCCTTTGATGGCTGAAATTTTTAAAGCCAACGAAATCAACCCCTTCCAGAAGGCTTATAATTCTTGATTTTTGCGAATGCAGCTCTATTTTTAGCTTTTCTTTAAGAAATTTATTTATCTCTTTTTTTTTTTTTTTTATACGCTCTTTAGATTTGTTCAAAATAACAAAATCATCAACATATCTTATATAATACCTTGCTTTTAATTCGTGTTTTATAAAATAGTCTAATTCACTTAAGTAGATATTTGCAAAAAATTGAGAAGTTAAATTTCCGAGAGGCATTCCTTTTTTATCTGCACTTTCAAGCCAAGAAGTTATCTCTCTCCCTCTTCGTTCAGAGTTCGCATTAATTTTTTCTATGAGAGAAATTGTTTTTGCATCAGAGACTTTCTTTTTAATAATTGACAATAAAATATTATGATTTACTTCCTGGAAGTAATGCTTAATATCTGCCTTTAAGCAGAACGCATGCCGGGTATAATTTTTAGTAACCATTCTCTGGAATTTTTTAAACCTCTTTAATGCAAACAAAGTGCCTTTGCCTAATTGATTTGCACAAGAATCGTAGATAAATCCCTTGCAAAAAATAGCCTCGAGAATATTTACGATAGCATGATGAATTATTCTATCTCTAAAATAAGATTTGGAAATGACCCTAGTTTTCGGGTCTCTCAAAACAAACGTTTTTAGGGGCTTTGGAGAATAAGTTTGGTATTTTAATTCATAATGCAAAGCCATTAGATTATAAAATAATTCTCTTTCAAACTCAATAACATAATCCTTCTTTGTTTTGCCTTTTCTTGCTTTTTTCCAAGCAAGAATCAAATTCTCAAAGGAGATAATTTTATTATATATATTATTCATAATATCAGTGTTCTGGCAGCCATAACTATTCCGAAGACAGTTCCATTCTCGTTGTTCAGGTTTCTGTTGTTGCAGTTGAAGTTAGACCTGTTATTCCTGTCAAGCCCGTACAACCAGGCAAATATAGCCATTTTACTTTTATTCACTGAAGCTTCACGAATGTCACTTCTGTATTTTATGACTTAAAATAAACCTTAATATGTGCTTGTAAATTGGCGTGTAGTTCTGGAGCCGCCAGAACCAATCAATTATAAAAATAGAAGTTTAAAATTATTTCTTTTTCTGCCAGAATCTTTCCAAGCCTTTTTCAAATCTACTTTGAACAATCTCTGGAACATACTGCTTTGAATAATTTAAGACTTCTTCAAAACTTGGCTGAAGAATGCGAACTTTAGGCTCTGAAATTTTGCGCGCACTGGCTTCGCCAGACGAAGAACCCCCGAAGACAGCCCCATCCTCGTCGCCCAGGCTCCTGTTGTCGCAGCCGAAGACAGACCCGTCGCCCCTGCCAAGCCCGCACAACCAGTTGCCTCTTGCTATATTGCCTAAATTAATTTCTGGAAGATAAACATTAACTTCATCAATTCCACAATCATTGTGCAAAAATTTCCCGTAATTTCTTGCTAATTTTCTTCCTCGTGCATGCCAGTTAATAATATCATCATCTGCAAAACTATCCCAGGAGACCTTATATATTTGTTTTTTCTCCGGAATTAAAACTCTTCGTTTAGCTAATGTCTTGTTTTTGTCTGCTTTTGCTATTTCATCCAAGACCTGCACTGCGGTCTTCTCATGCAAAAGAATATTATCTTCCAAGAAAAACTCTTTTCCGCTTTTATGGGCTTGAACAGCCTGGACTGCATAAGATAACAATGGGTTAAAAGAAGCTATAGCCAACATTATTTTGCAGTTTACAACATTAGTATTTTCAGAAAGCCATGCTCCTGTATCAAAATGTGTTCTATCTTCCGGATTTTTTCTAAACTTGGCCATTCTATCCTGCATTACTTGCATTCCAGATGCTGGGCTTTCTCCTTTAAGCTGCTCCAGGCAAGATGCCAAATTCCCTCTATATACTTGTAATTCCATGCTTTTTCCTGGAATTAAATGCTTTTAAATCTTTCTAATGTTACTATTGGATAATTATATCTTATATGTTAATAAAAACAAAGCATTTAAATATATCCATACCTAAAGTATAACATGGTAGAACTTAAAGTGAGAATTGGAACAAAGGGGCAGGTCGTAATTCCTAAAATATTTAGAGAGAATTATAAGCTTTATCCTAAAGAGGAAGTAATAATAAAGGCTGAAAATGAGGGCGTGGTAATAAAGAGGCAAGACATTGATGTAATTGCTAAATTCAGAGAGATCGCCAGAAAAGCAAATCTAAAGAAAGACGACATATCTATCAGGAAATTAAGAAAAATAAGAGATGAGCAATATGAAGAAAGAGCAAGAAAAGCCGGAATTAAAATTTGAAGAGGAAGAAGCATATGCTGATGCAAATCTTTTTATTAGTTTATTAAGCTTAGAAAAGGCAGGAGAGGCTGCCAGGGAAATAATAGATAATGTTAAAAAGGGAAATGTAAAAGTCTATACTGCTGCTCTTACAATAGATGAAGTTTTATGGACTATTCAGAAAAAGAAAGGCAAGGAAATTGCTTATACAACTGCAAAAATAATCATGGGCTTGCCTAACCTTGAGTTTATACCTGTAAGCAGCGAGATAATCGGGCAAAGCCTTGAAATTTATCTTAAAGAGGGCATGCATCCAAGAGATGCTATTCATCTTGCCTCCATGAAGTCAAAAAACATTAAGACTATAATAAGCTCCGATCCTGATTTTGACAAAATCAAGGGGATAAAGAGAGTTGACTTTACAAAATAAAATAGAAGATTATTTCTTTAAGCCTTTTTGAAAGAGATAAAGATTTAAATAATCTTTATATTACTAAATAATATTAAATAAGATAAAGTATTACTATGAAGGTCAGAATATCAGCCACTATAGAGAAAGATACTGATAAAATTCTAGATGAAATTTTAAAAGACAGCAAATACAGAAATAAGTCCCATATAATTGAAGAAGCAATTAAAATTTTAGCGGAGAAAAATGACAAAGATAAAAAATAAAAGAGGGCAGATAGCAATCTGGGTGATTGTGGCGTTAATAATAGTAGCTATAATAATATTTATTTTGTTTGTCAGCAGGCAGAAGCCGGAGTCTATAGATTCAATAAGCGATCCTAAAAAATTAATCCGTGAATGCACAAAAGAAGGGATTCAGGAAGCAATTGATATTATGCTTCCTCAGGGAGGATTTGTTGAGCCGGAAAATTACAAGACTTATAAAAATATCAAGATTGCTTATTTGTGCGAAAATATTGGATATTTTAAGACCTGCATAAATCAGCATCCTCTACTAATAGAAGAGATGGAGAAGGAAATTGATGAATACGCAAAGCCAAAAATAGAGGCATGCTTTGCCGATTTAGAAAGGGAAAGGGAAAAAAGAGGAGAAGAAATTCAGCTTGGAGCGATGAAGACAAATATAAGCCTTGCAAGCAATAAAGTCTATTACAATATCCAAAGGGAAGTTACTATAAGCAAAAATAGCGAAAAAAGAAGCTATGACGATTTTAATATTGAAATTGAAAGTCCTGCATATGACCTTGCAAATGTTGCCAGTGATATTGTAAATCAAGAAGCTAAATACTGCTATTTTGAATATGTTGGATATATGCTTCTTTATCCAAAGCTGGATATTTCCAAATTTACGCTGTCTGACTCAACCAAGATTTATACAATAAAAGATAAAGAAACAGACAAAGAGATGAATATTGCAATCAGAGGATGCGCAATTCCTCCAGGAATATAAAAATGGAAGATAGAAAAAAAGAGGTAAGGGAAGAAAGAAATAAAAAAATGCATCTGGCGGTTTATCTGCAGATATTTCTTTTAATCGGAATGACATTTGCATTTTCCTATTTTATGCATGAAAGCCGGGGATTAAATGGAAGGGAAGCCGTATATAAGATTAAAAAAAATAATTTTAGCAAATATGAATTGTTAAAGGCAATAGGATTTATTGGAAAGTTGATATTCAATGAGAAATCCTTTGTTTCTGCACTGACGGCAGAAGATGCGCAAAAAGGAGCTTATACTTGCTTGAAAAGCAAGGATGGAAAAATATGCCAGGAATATCCTGCAAGCGAATGCGCTGACAAGTGCCTTGATGAGTGCATTCCTACATCGCCAAATGAAGTTTCACAATGCAGTTTAGGAACATGCTACAATCCTGTAGCTGGAAAATGCTCTCTTGGGTCTCCTAAAGCTTTATGCGAAAGCGAAGGAGGAAAATGGTCTTCAGATATCAATGGAAATATTCCTGAATGCAAACAAGGGTGCTGTGTATTGGGGGGCGAGGCTTATCTTGGAACTGCAGTGCAATGTGAAAAAGATGCTTCTATAAGGGGCCTGAAAAAAGACTTTAGGCCTGAGGCTAATACCGAGCTTAGATGCCTTGGTCTGGCCAAAACTCAAGAAGAGGGAGCATGTGTTTTCCAGGAAGAGCTGGAAAATGGATGCAAATTCACGACAAAGCTTGAGTGCATGCAAAGCATTAAGGGAAAATTTTACTCAGGATATTTATGCTCTAACCAGGAATTAAAGACAAAATGCAAGCCGCAGCAGACTGTCAAATGCGCGGAAAATAAGGATGAAGTTTATTGGTATGACTCGTGCGGAAACAGGGAAAATATTTATGATGCAAATAAAGTCAAGAGCTTAAACAATGGAAGAGTTCTGGCAAAGGATGAAAGCTGCTCTTTGCAGGCTGGAAGCAACGCGTTTGCAAATCAAGGGAAATGCGGAAACTGCGATTATCTTCAAGGAAGCATTTGCGGTAAGGAAACATCAGGGGAAAAGCTAAGCGATTCAGGATTTGATTTTGTTTGCAGAGACTTGTCATGCAAGGATGAAAATGGAAAAAAGAGAGAGCATGGAGAATCATGGTGTGCTTATCAGGGAGCAATTGGAGTTGATAAAAACAGGGGCTCGGATACTCCTGGAAGCAGGCATTACAGAAAATCATGCATTAACGGAGAGATAAAAATAGACCCATGCGCAGATTATAGAAATGAAATATGCGTTGAAAGCCAAACTAAAATAAACTCCGGAAGCTTTTCGTCTGCGGCATGCAGAATTAATTTAGCTTATACTTGCTATGAATATAATAAAGAAGGAAAAAAAGAGCAATGCGAGAAAAATCCGGATTGCTTTATAAAAAAAGTTGATGTATCTAAAGATTTTAAGTTTGATTTCTGCGCTCCTAAATACAAGCCAGGATTTGACTTAAATGAAAGAGGAGACGGAGCAGAAGGGATATGCAATATAGGAACACAGAAATGCAAATATATTAAAATAACTGGATTAGGCGGAGACAAAGAAATAAATAAAGAGTGCATAACAAGTAAATTCAGCGAGCAGATGAATGATTTCTGCATGAGCCTTGGAGACTGTGGGGCGCAGATTAATTATCAGGGAGCTTTTACCGAGAATTACAAAATCATCAAAGGAAAAAAAGCAAGCCAGACTTACATAAAGGATATCCAGAGATATTCGGATGAGAAACTATTTAAAGGTCAATTTGCCCAGCCTGGAGAAAAATTCTTTGCAGAAGAGCTTGGAATTCCAGGATTTTTGGGGCAAGCGAACTATAAAGCTCCGAGCGCATCCAAAGACACCATGATGCTTAGCGGAGTACTTGGAGTTGCAGGGATTGCAGCCAAGCTTGGAGCAGCTTATCTACCTGGGGCGGCGACAGCGTTGCCAGCAGGAACATTAGGGCCTGTTGCTCCAGCAACTGGAGCAAGCGCGGCAGTAGCTGCAGTTGGAGGCGCAGCGGCTGGAGCCGCAGTTGGATTGGCAATGACATCATTTCTTCTTGATTCAACAGGAGTTGGAAGAGGGCTACCTCCTATAGTTTATAATCATCTATTAGCTGCAGGAGCTGCAGGAGGAGCTTTAGTAGGATTAGCAGTAGCTGGAAAGGCGGGGGCTGCAGGCTCAACAATAGCGGCGGCTGCTCCAGTTCTTGCAATAGTTGGAATTGTAATAATTGTAGTTGTCATTATTGTAATAATAATATTCATGGCTCTTGGAATAGGAAAAGTAAAAAAAATAACTGTAACATTTACGTGCAAGCCATGGCAGGCCCCTAATGGAGGAAAGGATTGCAGCAAGTGCGGGCAGGATGGATTCCCTTGCAGCAAATATGCGTGCCAAAGCCTGGGACAGACATGCCAATATATAAATGAAGAAACGGAAAATCCTGAATGCATTGCAATTGAACAAAATGATTCTGCACCTCCTGTAATACGCGCAATGAAAGAATTACTTCCAGAGGGATATTCTTCTGAAGAGAATGAGCTTGGAGTAAAAATAAAATCTTCAGAATCTGACGGGTGCATTAAGGAAACTTTCCAGGCGATTCCATTTGGAATCCAGCTAAATGAGCCCGGGCAGTGCAGGATGGAATTCAATCATACTAATTCATGGGATGAGATGGAATTTGACCTGGCTGGGAGAAGCATGTATCTGAAAAATCATTCATTGCCTATAATAGTTCCCAGCCTTGAAAGCCTTGGATTAGAAGGAATAGACCCTAAAGAAAAGAGCGACTTCAATATTTATGTGAGATGCCAGGACAAGCTAGGAAATATAAATGAACGGGAATTCAACATAAACTTCTGCATAAAACAGGGGCCTGACACGACCCCTGCAATCGTCGTGGAAAAAGACCCTTCTGAAGCTCTGGCTTTCAACGCAACACAAGTCAATGCAACTGTTTATACTAATGAGCCTGCGGAATGCAGATGGGATACTTCTGATACAGCATATAATTTAATGGGCAGCTCTTTTGCATGCGAAACTGATATTGAAGACAGGAAATTATTTGGATGGCCGTGCAATTCGGTTTTGCCAATATCAAATAGCGACAGCACATTTTATGTGAGATGCCTTGACCAGCCGTGGTTAAAGGATTCAAATGAAAGTGCAAGAAATCCTAACAGGGAAAGCTATGAGCTTAAATTCAAAAAAAGCAGCAGTTTGCTGAAAATTGCTTCTATAAAACCAAATAATGAAAGCATTAATGTTGCGACAGAACCGACTTCAATAACTCTTGAAGTTAAGACTTCTGGAGGATTGGATGGAACTGCAACATGCAGTTATCAGATTGGCAGCTCAGGGTTTATTGAATTTAGGCATACATTAACGGAAACTCATAAACAAGTTTTAGAAACCTTGCTTTCAGGAGAAGTTGAAATCCCTGTAAGATGCGAGGACTTAGCAGGAAATGTTGCAGAATCAAAAGCAGAGTTCAGCATCAAAATAGATGCTGAATCTCCTAGAGTAAGCAGAATATACGGACAGGAAGGCAACCTAATTGTTGTAACAAATGAAGAGGCTAAATGTTATTATTCATTAGATAACAAGGAGCAATGCTTGTTTGATATTAATAATGAGACAATTTCTTTTGAAATGTCGGGCGCGGGATTGTCGCATTCTTCTTCATTTACCGGAAAAGATAAGTATTACATAAAATGCAGGGATAATTTAGGCAATTATCCTGGAAGCTGCAGTGCAATTGTCAAGGAAGGTAAGATATGATTTATTGAATTAATCTCCTCTTAAAAAATAAGACCTCCTTGTCTCCGCTGCTAAATCTTTCAAGATCATAATTATTTAATAATGACTCTAAATTACTTGCGCATTCTCTTACTATTTTTGAAGCTAAGCCAATTCCAGAAAGAATAAATATTGAAGGAGAGTGTGAGGCGGTTATAGTTAAAGATCTTTGAATTATATTCCTTGAACTATCCTGCCAACTTACAAAAACTGCATGTTTTTCTATATTTATCAATATATTCATAATCTTATTTTCCAATTCTTCTATTGAAGAAATCTCTTCTAATAAAATCCCTATGTATCTATTTAAAATACCGTTCTGAACAAAATAAGACACATGCAATCCTTTTGCTTCATATTTTCTCATTATTTTTTGTTTGAGATTTGTTAATTTTTCTTGATTGCTTTCTAGTCTTCTTAAAGTCAAACCCAATCTAATTAACAATAACATTTCTTTATCCTTTATGTATTTACTGTAAAATTTGCTCTCTCCAGAAGCATACTGCTCTCTAACTATGTCAATAGTTGTTTTTTCTTGAATGAAAGCTAACTCTTTATTTTTAAATCTTTTAGTTAATTCAGCAATCTTTTGAGAAGACCATTCAAGCAAACCTTTAACTGCTCCAGAAGTAGCGCTTTCTATGGGATCGTCAGAAGACATCTCCAAACTCCTCTATATATTTGGAGATACTTAACTCATTATTATCTAAGATTATAATGCTGCCTGGAAAAATAGCCATATTATTAATTCCAACAGGAATATCCAGGTATCTATCAAGTATTCTTTTTCCTTCTGAATCTAATACAAATTCTCCGTCTGAATTATAACCTAATTCTTTCAATAATTTTATTTTAGAGTCTAATGATACTTCCTTTAAAGATATAAGTTCCATCTTAATAATCTCTCGTAGGTATTAAACAACTTCTATTTATAAAGTTTTGTTTGTTTTAAAAATAAGATAACGGAAGGATTATAAATAAAATAAACATGGGAAGCTTATGAATAATAAGAAGGGGCAGTTAGCAATTTTTGTAATTATTGCTCTTGTAATAGTTGCGATTATAATTGCAGTTTTGCTGTATCCAAAACTTCCAATTGTCGGCAAGGGAGATGTGAATCCTGGTTCTTTCCTGAAATCATGTATTGAGCCAGAGATGAAAAAGAACCTTGAAATATTAGGAAAGCAGGGAGGCTATGCAAAGCCCGAAGGAATTTTGACTTATAAGGGGGAAGAAATAAAATATCTGTGCTATACATCTGAATATTACAAGACATGCGTGATTCAACAGCCCTTATTAAAAGAACATGTTGAGAAAGAATTGCAAAGTCTTATTAAATCCAGAGCAGATGAGTGCATCCAGGAATTAAAAGAAGAATATGAAAAGAGGGGATATGAGGTTACATCTTCCGGAAGAGCTGAATCTAAGGTTGAAATAAGCCCTGCAGAAATTGAGATTCATTTCCAAAATCCTATGACTATTTCTAAGGAAAGCACCAGAAGATTCCAGGGATTTGACATTGAAATTGAAAGCAAGATGTATGAGCTTTTAATGATCGCTGTGAGTGTATTAGATTATGAGTCAACTTATGGGGATTCAGAAACAACTTTATATGTAAGCTATTATCCTAATTTGAAAATAGAAAAAATAAAATTAAGCGATGGAAGCAAGGTTTACATCCTGGGAGATGCTGTTACCCAGGAGAGCTTTAGATTTGCATCAAGAAGCTTGTCATGGCCTCCCGGATATGGCTTGGAATAAAACAAAATGGAAAAAATGAAGGATAAATAATATGGATGAGAATAAAAAAATAACTAATAACAAAGTAATAAGAACAACTTTTATCTTAACAGTTTTTACTTTGATGATATTTATGATTAACTTGGCAGATGCATTGAATGCGACTGTATGCTGCGAAAAAACAATTTCCGGATTGTACTGCCAAAATGTGCCTGCCAATGAATGCTCTTCTGAGAGCAAGCAGACTCCGACTTCATGTGAAAGTACAAGCTTTTGCAAACCAGGCGTATGCTTCAATTCCGGGCAGGGGACATGCTTGGACAACACGCCGCAATTAGTTTGTAATTCAAATAACGGAACTTGGCTTCCTGAATCCGGGCCCCAATGTGAATTAGGATGCTGTATTCTTGGAGATCAGGCTGCATTTGTAAGCCAGACAAGATGCAAATATCTTTCTGCAAAAGCCGGACTAGAAACTAATTATAATAGAGGGATTAAAGACGAGGTGCAATGTGTTTTGCAAGTGCAGAATCAGGAAAAAGGTGCGTGCGTTTTTGACTTTGAATTCCAGAGAACATGCAAATTCACTACCCGGGAATCTTGCAATACAGGAGCTAAGAGCGCCAATTCAACTGGACAAAGCTCTAAAGGGCAGTTTTTTCCTGGAAAATTATGCTCTGCCCCTGAATTAGGAACTAACTGCGGGAAGACTAAAAAAACCATATGCTTGCCTGGAAAAGACGAAGTTTACTTCCAGGATTCCTGCGGTAATCCGGGAAATATTTACGATGCTTCTAAAATTGACAATGAGGAGTATTGGACAAATGTGAAAGAAAAAGATGAAAGCTGTGCTTCTAGTTCCGGAAATGCAAATTCTAAAAATTGCGGGAACTGCAATTATCTTTTAGGAAGTTATTGCCGGGAAGCTGAGAACAGCAAAGCAATATTTGGAGATTACATATGCACGGACTTGAATTGTAAGAGCACAAGCAATGGGAAGTCATATAAGCATGGAGAATCATGGTGTGTTTATAATGATAAAGGAACCGAAGGACAAGGAGATAATGCTGTCGGCTCTAGATTCTATAAGCATATATGCATAAATGGCGAGGAAATTCTAGAGCAGTGCGCTGACTTTCGCCAAGAAGAATGTGTTGAAGATGAAATTGAAACTCCAAATGGAAAATTCTCGCAATCGGCATGCAGAGTAAATAGATGGCAGGACTGCACTGCGCAAAGCGAGAAAGATGACTGCGAGAATACTGACAGAAGAGACTGCATCTGGAAACCCGGAATAGAATTTGGAAATTCCTCCTCTGGAGCATGCATTCCTAAAAATACCCCTGGATTGAAATTCTGGGAAGGAGAAGAAGCAAAAAATATATGCGCGCAGGGAAATTATGCGTGCGTTGTAAAATTTGAAAAAGGGTTATTCGGGGGTGAAAAGTGCGTTGATAATTGTGAATGCTTAAAAGAAGGATGGGAAAAGCAAAGAAAAGATGTTTGCCTTGCTTTGGGAGACTGCGGACCTAAAATAAACTGGCAGGGAGAGGAGGGATACAAGCCGGGATTTGAAATAAGCAAGGAAAAAGTCAAAGGCAAATAACCGCAAAACAATTATGTTTAAAAATACATAAAAAGTGAATTTTTATGGTTAAAAGAACGAGACTGCTTAAAACAGGAGTGCTTACTGCAATTCTTTTAGGATCATTAATTTCAAGAGGAGATAATTCTACAAATTCTCCTTTATCGTTGAGAGAGCAGAATTCAACTTCTTCAGGAGAAAAACTAAGAGAAAAAGCTTTTGGGCAAGTAGGGCAAGAATTTGTTCCTTTAAGACATCCATTATTTAAAGCAAAAGGCAATTTTGCAATTTATACTGTTAGTGACAAAAATAAAAACGGTAAATA
>CAZJEV010000011.1:0-4016 GCA_964545215.1 Candidatus Woesearchaeota archaeon | reverse complement strand
GACGACACTTTCTATAATGATGATATAATATGTGTTTATGGGAATATGAAGGAATTGAGAGGGTGTTTGTTAAAATGGTATTTAGTTGACGAAAAAGAAGGAGAGGTTATTGCATACGGAAAAAATGACTGGAGAGAGGCAAAGACAGATGTTAGGACTATAAATGGATTTTATCCTATTGTTAATTTTCAAGTAGCTAACTATCATAATTTTATGCTTCAAGAAAGAATAATTTTGCATGATAAAATAAAAGTAATTAGAGCTGGAATTGGAGTAGTGAAAAATGAAGAGGCAAGAGAGAAGATGAAGGAGAAAATTAAAATTGTTGAAAATGACCTTGAGAAATCAATTGCAAGAACAAGCGGAATAAGGGCATATTCATTGGGTTTTTATGTTGATAAGGGTGAGGGAGAAAAAAAACCAGAATATTACAAAGTTATATTTATTAATCATGAGAAAGCTGATGACAGGTGAGAACTTTTAAGTTGTAACTTATAAATAGTAAATATAGAAAGATTTAAATAGTTTAACTTCTTTAACTAATTATGTTAATTGATAAATTAAAAATGGCGGGGCTACCAGCAATTGCTAAGACATTTAAGGGTGTTGCCCTTGTTTCTTTGCTGGTATTAAACGG
This sequence comes from Candidatus Woesearchaeota archaeon, assembly GCA_964545215.1. Lineage (GTDB taxonomy): Archaea > Nanobdellota > Nanobdellia > Pacearchaeales > GW2011-AR1 > VGKP01. The sequence continues at coordinate 3,379 of CAZJEV010000011.1, read as the reverse complement.
ATGCGAAACAGTGTATGACCCTTCTACTGGAAATACACAGACGCAGTTTGAGCATTTTATGGATGCTATTTCTAGTCCTGGAATCGCGGGGCCAATAGCTCATGCAAACGCAGGACTTGCAGATACTCCTGAAAAAGCAGCTGCATGGGGTGCCTTGGGAAGAGTTTATGATAACGCACATGAGTTGGAAGTTGCAAGAGAAGGAAGAAGCCAGGTAAATGTTAATGTTCAACAGCCAAATTATAATAATTCGGCTCCAAACGTTCAAATTCTGGAAAACAGATTTGATGACAATAGTTGCTGCCATAAAGCATTTGTAGCTGGACGAAATTGCAGACATATATGTTGCGTGGAAGCCAGAAATAGCGGAGAGATTTGCAAAAAATGCAATCTGAAAAACTTTAAGCTTTATAATTCTCAAACCAATGGAAATCTACAAAACGAAGAACTAGCATGGAAGAAAATTTTTAGTGATTTACAAGCAAGAATTCCTGCAGGACAGACACCTTACTTATTTCTTTATAATAATTGGGTAGATGAAAACGGAGATAAGTTATGGATGCCTGCCGAGGTATTCGGAATTAAAGATGAATTTAATATTGACGGAGAAAATATGAGAGTGACTTATATCTTCAGGGCTAATAAAGGAAGCAATGTTATTAACTTTAAACTAAGAAATGAATCTGGAGAACTTCTTGCTGAAAGCGCACATATTCGTTATTCAACAGAAGCCGAGAGAATTAAATTATTGTCTCTGGAAAGAACGGCAGACACTGCAAAGAGGAGATATTCAGATCCGAAAGATGTAATGGATAAATTGGAAGAGTTACCATCTGGAAAATACGTTATTACTGCGACTGCAAATGGAGGGCAGCTTAGAAGAGCTGACTTTGTTATAAGAAGAGAATCTGCAGCCAGCAATTCAGAATAATTTATAAATAACATTCTTCTTTGTAAGATATGCGAATGAAATTGAGAAAAAGAGGGAAATTGTTATTTGCTGGCTGTATTTTTGAGATTTTTATTTTAATATTGGGAAGTTTTGCTTTTGCTTTTTTGATTTCTTCTGGCATGGGGATTGTTAGCGCTGTTGAAGGCACGAAAATCCCCACAGGCGCTCCTCTTGACCCTGATGCGGAGCAAGGAATTGCCATTCCTGAACCGTCTCCAACAACTTCTACTGGTTTGTCTCAATCAATACCTTCTACAAAGTCAGGAGTAACTGTTCTTAATAATCCAAGCGGAAGCGGAGCATTTAGCAAGATTTTTGGAGGAGCTAAAGAAACCACACTTATTCCGGATAAAACTTTTCAATATAATCCTGGTTTAGATTATAAAGTCCCTGTTGAGCTTGGGAAAGATGTTAAAAACTTAATTAGGACTGAAGGCGGAGGAGGATATGTGAAATTTACTGATGGCACAAAAAGTGCATATTTGAACCCTGAAGAGTTTACAGCAGCGCAGAGAGCTGCGACTACAGAAGGAGTTAAATTTACAGAGCCTAAAACAACAAAAATTTTAGGGCAGACATTTACCAGAGGGGCTGCGCATCTTGTTCAGGGATTATCATGGAGTATATTAGTTGCGGGAGCAATACAATTAATCGGAACAGTTGCGGGCGTGGACAGGCAAACAACAAATGCATTAAGCATAGCCGCATTTTCCGGAATAATGGCCGGGAAAGGATTAGCAGCTTTATCAGGACCAAGCGGAGGATGGAATATAATAAAATCAGGATTATTTACAAAGCCGTTAGTTCAGTTTGGAGTGGGAGTTTTAGTTGCTGCCGCGGTTTTTGTTTTGCTGTATAAGAAAGAAAAAAAGCAATTGATAAGTTTTCAATGCCTGCCTTTTGAGCCGCAAATTGGAGGAGCAAAATGCGAAGAATGCAACAAAGATCCTTTTAGACCCTGCTCTGAATACAGATGCAAATCATTAGGGCAGGCGTGCCAGTTATTAAATCCCGGGACTAATGAAGAAAAATGCACTTGGGTAAATCCTAAAGATGTTAATTCGCCAATAATAGAGCCATGGAATCAAGCCTTAAAGCCAATTCAATACAGCTTAAAATATATTCCGGATAATGCTGTAAGGCCTCCTGCAAGAGGAGTTAAAATTATTTCCGGAGTTGGAAGAAACGGATGTCTGCCAGCTTTCACACCTCTGGAATTCGGAATTGCAACGAATGAGCCAAGCCAATGCAAGACAGATTACAATCATACATCCAAGTTTGATGAGATGAAATATTATTTCGGAGAGAACAATTATCATACTTATAATCATACTCAAAAAATGAGATTGCCTTCTGGAAACCAAAGCGACTTATCTCCTCTATTAAGAAATGACGGCTACTTCTCTCTTTTTGTTAGATGCAGAGATGCAAACGGGAATGAAAATGTAGATGAATATTCTATAAGCTTCTGCGTAGATGAAGGGCCTGATACTACTCCTCCAATAATAGAAGGGTTTTCAATACCATCGGGAAGCGCGGTAACATATAATCAGCAAACAGTAGATATTCAGGCTTATATAAATGAGCCTGTTGAGTGTAAATGGAGCAGAGAAAGCAAAGCTTATGAAGACATGGAAAATTCAATGGCCTGCGATAAAGAAGCATATCAGATAAACGCGGACTTGCAATATGTATGCTCTGCGAATCTTACAGGAATACAAAACAGGGAAGAAAATAAGTTTTATTTCAGATGCAAAGACCAGCCTGACAAGCCTGAAAATGAAAGGAATCCAAATGTGCAAAGCACTGAATTAATATTAAAAGGAAGCCAGCCTTTGAATATTTTAACTGCCAAGCCAAATCAAACAATATTCGGAAGCACCGATATTGTTCCTGTCAACTTGGAAGTTGAAACAGATGACGGAGCTGAAGAAGGAAAAGCAATCTGCTATTATTCGCCGTCTGGAAACAAGGATAGCTATATAACAATGTTTGAAACCTCTGGCTTTAAGCATGGCCAAAGACTAAATCTTCCATCAGGGAATTATAAGTATTATTTCAGATGCGTAGACGCGGGAGGAAATGCTGCTGAAACAATTACTGGATTTTCGGTATTTTCAGACAAGCAGGCTCCTAAAGTAACAAGAGCTTATAAGCAGGAAGGACTAAAAATTGTAACAGATGAGGATGCAGAATGCAGATACTCTTTAACCTCCTGTAATTATAATTTCAATGACGGATTAAAAATGATTTATGCACAGGCTGACAACAAGAAAAACAGCTTTGCTGAATGGAAAGCAAGCAACACTTATTATGTAAAGTGCAGGGACTTTTATGGAAACGAGCCCGAGCCTAATAGATGCAGTGTTGTTGTGAGTGCGATTGACTTGGAAAAAAGGGAAGTCTGATAAAGGACAAGCGGGATAG
>CAZJEV010000010.1:0-17219 GCA_964545215.1 Candidatus Woesearchaeota archaeon | reverse complement strand
GAAATATTGCCTGAAATGAGGAACATACGACCACCAATTGCCGGCATTTTCAACATTAACCGCATCCCCCATATAATCAGCCATATGCTTCTTGAAGATTTCAGCCAGTTCTTCCTTTGAAAGATATCCTTTTTTTCTAAACTCCCGGTGCATCTCGGTTTCAAACCTATAAAATGCAATCTGCCTGAATATAGTTGATATCTCATAATTTAACTTGAAGACATGGATTGCAAGTTTCAATTCATCATCTGCCTCTTTTGCCAATTCTTCCAAAACAAAATCCTCCATAAACATGCTTGCAACTTCGGCAGTAGATTTTGGAGTCTCAAAACTTAGCGAATTGCACTTTTTCTTCATGAACTCATTATTTATTCCGTGTCCTAGCTCATGCGCAAGGGTCTTTACATCATCAAGCACATCTGTATAATTAAGCAGGATATAAGTTGGCTGTGTAATCAGATTACAAGTACACCATGCTCCGGATGACTTGCCTTTTTTAGGATAAACATCAATATTGCCATTTTTCAAGTACTCATTAAATATTCCAAGAAATTCAGGGTCTAATTGAGAAAATACCTTCTTAACTATCTGAACCGCCACTTCATATGGATATTTTTTATTCAATCTCCCGTATGTTGCATTTCTCTCATAATATTCCATTTTCTTCAAGCCAAGAAGCTTTGCCTTTAATGCAAAAAATCTTCTTGAAATATCAAAATTCCTGGAAACAGATTCAACTATTAAATCTACAACCTCGCTTTCAATATCATCATCCACATGCCTTACTTTATCCGCTCTTTCAAACCTTCTTAATTCATCAATTACTTTTTTATGCGCCAAGATTGCATTTATCTCATTTTCCGCAACATCCAAATGCTTATCCAAAAGTTTGTTGAAAGCATTTCCTCCTATTTTTCTTATTTCCGGATTATTATCTTCAGTCAAAGCCTGTATTTCTTCAAATCTCTTTTTCTCTTTCCTCCCATTTATCTCTATTTCTATTTCATCCTTGGAATAAAATGAAGAAAGCATGTCAATCCATTTATTATAAGAGCTTGTCATTGTCAGATTAATTATCTTTTCCTCATTATCACTTAATATATGCTTAGCATTTTCAAACAGCCTTTCTAGGAAATGCTTATACTCCTTCAATTCCGGATAATCCAAAAATTCTTTCTGCTTTCCTTCTGGAATCTTAGAGAGATTCAATCTAAAAAATTGCAGATCATTGATTAATTTCCTGCTGAAATCTTCTATTTTTTGAGCTTTCGCTTTCACTGCTGGATTCGCCTGATCTTGGTACATTCTTAAGCTAAAATAATATCCTTCTTTCCCTGATGTTCCATAAACCCTCATAAGAAATTCATATTCATCAAAGGCTTCCTTCAGGATTTTTGGACTTTCCAGGTAATCTTTTTTGTTTTTCCATTTATCAATAAAAGACCGCGCTTTTTCCTCAATTTCCGCCCTTTCTTTTTCAATTGAGGGGTCATCATCTCCTTTCAAAAGCGGGCTTAAGTCCCATTCTACTTTTTCTACTTTAAGCATTCTTTTCTCCAGCAAAGTAGATTTTATAAATAATATGGTATTTTATTATTTATGAAAAGTCAAAAACCAATATTTATTATAGAGCATTTAGAGCCCGAGCTTTATGAATGGTGCTTGATTGAATATAAGCACATCTCAAAAATAGCTGGAAAAAGTAATTTATGGTTTACAAATATAAAAACAAAAGATGCCAATAAACTATTAAGATATGGCTTTGTTTTCAGAAAGTCAGTTAAATCGCTTAGCATAAATAATGCCTGCATATTAGATTCTGAATCAAATATTCAATTAACTCCTAAAATAGCAAAGTTATTCAAATATTTTATTTTTGGAGGCATTTTAGGGGATTATCCTGCAAAAAAACGCACAAAACAAGAATTAACAGAAAAACTTAATTTTCCATCTTATAATCTGGGAAAGGCGCAGATGAGTACAGATAATGCAGTTTATACTGTAAAACAAATAATATCCGGCAAAGACCTAAAAAATCTGCCCTGCAAAGATAATATAGAAATTCCAATCAATAAAATAGAATCAACAATTCTTCCATATAAATATGCGTTAATTAACAACAAACCTTTAATTTCCAGAGGGCTGACTAAATATCTAAAAAAGAATAAATTTCAAAAATAAAAAAATAATAATTCTTATTCTGAAGCATGAAAGGCACTCGGTTCATAATCGGGCTCTCTTTCATAATCCTCTTTTACAGCTTTCAAGCCCTCAAAAAGCCTCTTAAAATCTTCTTCCTCTTCTGCTTCATATTCCTCGCTTTCAAATTCATTTAATATGCTAACTTCCATCTGCTTTAATCCTCCTTTCAACTCTTAAAAAGATTATTTATAATAAATAAAAAGCCTATATAGATAAGAGTTGTCTATAAATAGACAAGAAATTTTATTGTTATTTTCTCTTCACGCCAATAAGCATGATTCCCCCGCTTTTTGATTTTGCACTATGCCTAGTTCCAGCCGGGAATTCTACTTTGTCTCCTTGCTTGTATGTTTTAATGCCTTCTTTATCCATGATAGTTAATTCTCCGGAAAGAATTACATGAACTGTATGCTCATCATGCATATGCTCACCAGAATCAAAATTAACTTCAATTGGGCAAATCCTGATATCTTCAAAGCCTTCCTCATGCAATCGCTTAATCCAAGCATCCTTATTCATCATCTATTAAGCCCATTGGCATTTATAAAAATTCTTTTTTATGGAAATTTATTTATTTCGTATTCTTAAGTTGTTTGAAAAAAGACAGATTAGATTTAAATATTAACGGGCTGGAAAAGGTGTCTAAAACTAGACAATCTCACAAAGGTTTAAAAAGGATTCAAAATGCCCTTGATTATGAAAAAAGAAAATAATTTCAAAAAAAATAATCCGTTGATTGGATTAGTAGCGACACTGTTAGCATTCGCATTTATTACAATGTTGGCTGGAAATGCATCTGCGCTTTCAAATGAAGTTTTACACTATGATTTCAATGAAGCTGGAAATCCAATCCTAGATATTTCCGGAGAGGGCAATGAGGGCGCATTATACGGTGCTACATGGATTGAAAACAGCAAATTTAACGGAGCATATAAGTTTGATGGAAAAAATGACAGGATTTCTGCAGGAAATCCAAGAGAATTAAGTCTGGCAAATACCGGGCAGTTTTCTGTATCTTTATGGTTAAACGCACATGATACAAGCTTTGTCGGTGAAGGGAGTACAAAAGATTACATTCACTTTTTAGGAAAAGGAGATAAAACAAACGGATATGAATTTACTTTTAGGCAGTATAATAGAAGCAATTCCGGAGGCAGAAATGATAGAATTTCCTTTTACGTTTTTAATCCAGAAGGAGGAATGGGGGTCGGCTCTTATTTCCAGGAGAAATTGAGAAAAGGAGACTGGATTCACATTGTAGGAGTTTATGACGGAAAGAATATCCAAATATGGAAAAATGGAGTTTTAAAAGATAAAGATTATGCCGGTAAAATAAAGCCTCAAATAACAAAGGCTCCGCTCCAAATAGGAACGAGAGATGGTAGAAGCTATTTCAAGGGAGAATTGGACGAGATTAGGATATTCAACAGAGCTTTAACAGCCCAAGAAATTAAGGAATTATATAAAAACAAACCAGCAGCAGCTAATAGTCAGTCCACTGCTACAACTTCAATTATTAATGCGACAAATAATACCCTTACAATTAGCCCTGTTGTAAGCAACAGCACCATAACATTTGCTACTACTTCAGGCAGGATTAGCGATATAAATAATGCTGTATCTGCTGTAACAAATGATGTTGATAAATTTGGAATTAAGAAATTATATCCCACTATAAATGAAGGAAAAGAATGGATTTCTAAATGGGATGGAATAGCAAGAACTTTCTCAGGAAAAGATCCTGAAGACAGCTGGTTTGATGCAGATCACGGAAATGCTAATTATAAAGCAGATGGAAATGGTCAATTAAAAATATCCGGAAGCGTGCCAAGAATGTACATCTACGATCCTGCATTAAAAGATGAATGGAAAAATGTTGAAATGACGGTTTATGCAAAAAGAATATCAGACTCCGGAATTAATTGGGGAGGGATTGTCGGATTAGCAAGAACAAATCACGGAACAACGGCAGATGAAGATGTTGACAAATGCGACACCAGAGGAATTGCAGCCAGAATGAGATATGACGGAAAGATAGATTTTGAAAAAGAAACAAACCATCCTTCTTCAAAAGTTGTTAATAGCAAGCAAAAATGGTCATCTGGACTTCCTAAAAATATCTGGATTGGATACAAATATGTAGTTTATGATTTGCCAAACGGAAATGTTAAATTGGAATTATATATAGATGAAACAGACGGCTTGAATGGAGGAAATTGGATAAAAATAAACGAGTTTGAAGACAATGGAAATAATTTTGGAGTCAATGGAGAGCCATGCAAATCTGGCATCAATCCTGCGTTAAAACTTAGCAATGATCCAAGGGCGGGTTCTGAATCTGGCAAGCCAAACATTGCAGTCTACTGGAGAAGCGACGGAGTTGGAACTGACGGCCTAATTTATAAGAAGATGAGCGTCAGGGAAATCCTTGCTTAAAATCTTAAAACATTCTTAATAACTAATGCTCAATCACAATTGTCTTAATTTTTGCTTTTGCTTCTTCTCTTGTAACCTTCATTTCAGAATGCATCTTCTTTATATGATTCATTGCTGCATCCAAAACCTCATTTTCGTCATGGCTTTGAATAACAAACCCGCAATGCGGATCGCACTCAAGCCTTTTTAATTCATGTTTATGCGCCATTTTGTTTCCTCATATAAAGAAAATGGCTTTATTTAACTTTCGTTAACATAGTTTACCTCAATAAAACCCAATTATCGCTTCCAATCTGCCACTGGCGAAAACTATCCAATGACTCAGAAACATTCTTTCTCCCCATAAATCTTTGCTCCCATGTATCCCCGCATAATAAAGGCTTTGCGTCTCTTTCCTCTTTTGTAATAATAAGCTGTTCTCTAGAGGACGCCCCCCTCTTTCTATATCTCTCAAAAACATTATCCTCAATTAATTCAAAAAATGAATAATATCTCACAACTCTTCCGTTAATAATCTGCTCAACTGCAACCTCTCCGTGAGCATCCTCGCTTCCAACAGTTCCAATCTCCTGCCCTGCATAAACTCTGCTTCCTTCTTTAAAATTCTCATTTAATTTTACATGAAAAAATGCAAAATAAATGCTCGGCTCTTCATCACTTTGAATATTAAATCTCATTTCAGTTCCGTAAGGAGTCTGCGAAGTGCTTAATCTCTTTATTGTACCATTTACGGGGGCATAATATTTAATGCTTATCCATAATGGATTATGCACCGCTCTTGGATCACCTCCAAAAGCCCAATAATAATGCTTCATGCTTCTGCAATCTTCATCAGACTCATAAGAATAATCATGCCCATACCCGGACCTAAATTTAGAAATTTTCTCAATTCTGTCCAGCTCAATAAAATTATGTTTCACAAAAGGCTTAATTTCTTTATTACCATCAGTATCACTAATGATTTCATTATTCTGCATCATTTTACATGCTATTTTTTCAGGATTATTTTTACAAAAATCCAGGCATTTCTGAAGATTGGCGCTGCAAAAAGCAATGCACTCCTCCTCACTTCTGCAAAGCTCTCCCATCTCTGTATCAATATCTCCTATACCAGCAGATTCTTTCGGCTGCTCACTCAACTGTTTTTCTACCCCGCTAATTGCACTCTCAATTTCCCTTAATTTTTCTTCATTGCCTGCAATATTTTCATTTATTTTCTCTTTATTATTAATATTATAAAAATAAAAACCAATTCCTATAATAATTAATCCTATAATAACAAAAAAAGCAACTCTGAATTTACGCCTCATCTCATTTTTAATCATGACAGATTTAAAAATGTTAATATACTTAATAAGTTGAGATTATTATTAACAACTTATTAAAATCTCCTTTAATTGTTTTTGTTAAGCCAATGGGTGATGAAATAACAGTTTATCGTTAATAATTATGATAATCTACAGCATCTTAATTTCTAAGTTCGTTCAGATATTTTATTCTCGTAAATTTATATAATCTTATCACCCTATTACCTTTTAAGTTAACAGAATCCTTTAATTATAGATAATTCCCTTGATTAGTATAGGTTTTTGGAATTATCTATCACGGAAATTCTGAACAAATATTATACTAATCATCAGAATTTACGATATTTATTCTTAGCATATATCAATTTAAAAATAATTTCTACATAAAAATATCATCAGGAATAGGCATTCCCTTTCCCTTTTCCAGGTAATCTTTTAAACTTAGCAGGAAGAAGCCCCATCTTGTATTGCATTCTGCATAAAAATCATCTTCCTTCTGGAACCCAGAATGGAAAAAGCGAATTGCCGTCATCTTTTTATTGCCATAATACTCCACAACTTCCTCTTTTAAATTAAAAGAAATTCTAGTTCCTGCCCAGCTCCATGGCCCTGGCTCATCAACACTTTTCCATTCAACCTCTTTATTTTTTTCCAGTTTTGTTATTTCAAAATTGCTTCCAAATTTATTATCGCCAAATCCGAATCTTATAACACTTCCTATATCTCCCTGGCCAGAAACAAAGCTTGTCCATTTCGTCCACCATCCTTGCAAGCCTTTAAGAGTTGTAATAGCTTCAAAAACTTTCTCAACAGGAGCTTCAATCCTTATTTTATGCAATATATCTGCCATGCATTATCTAAGCAATTTGATTATATAAGATTATCTGATATTTAACCTAGATTAAGACCGCACCAGATGGCAGTCGAAAAATCAAATATTTCCTAAAGGCCAGGATTCCATAATTAAAGAAAGATATTCCAATAAGTTTCAATAAATTCATCTGCTCCATAATTAATTAAATTACTATATTTCTCATTGACTTTCCACAAATCACATTCGTCTGCCTCTCTCATTGCTTTAAGATACTCTTTTCTGGTCTTTTTATGAATAATCGTGGGAGAAAAATCATTGGTCATTAATATAAAGTTCATAATCATTCTTCCTGTTCTGCCATTTCCATCCATAAACGGGTGTATTTTCTCAAATTTATGATGGAAAGCTATAGCTAAAACCAAAGGATGCAACTTATTTTTATTTTCATGGTACCACTTTAGTAATAAATCCATATCAGTCTTGACATATTTACCGGGAGTTGCTTCAAAGTTACTTCTTATAACCCTAATATCTGTTGTTCTATATCCTTTTCTTTCATCAATACTCTCAAGCAATTTATCATGGATTTCAATAATTAATTCGTCAGTTAATTTATCATTTAATCTATCTCCTAGCAATTCAAAAAATGCCCTCTCTGTATTTTGCAAATCATACACTTCCCTTAAAGTCTTATTTTTAGGTGTTATTCCTTCATTCAATAAATTTCTGGCTTCTTCAAGATTTATGGTATTTCCTTCAATTGAAGCAGTGTTATAAGCAAATTCTATTACATAGTCTTTTAAAATTTCTTTCTTTGTCAATTCATCCAATTTATTAAAAATAGTTCTGTAGTGTAATTTACATGCTTCAACTTCGTCTGTTTTATCTCTAAGAAAAAAATCTTTTTTTATCTTTAACTTCTTAGCTTTTTCCAGAAAATGATTGGACTCCAGAAAAGAATTAATTGTCTTATAGGACTTTCTAATCCGTTCTTTATACTTAGAAAGTTTATCAAGGTTGGATTTAACTTCCTCTATAGCGCCGCCTAAGTAGGCAATGTCTTTTGTAACCAGTTTCTTTCCCTTCTTTTCAGAAGCCCTAAGATAATAATAGTTTTTACTGCCTATTAGTTTCTTATATATGTAAACCATAACCTGCATAAGAATAATGGCTATATAAATCTTACCCTTTTTATTTAATTCCTAGAAAATAAAGGGTAAACGCCCCAACCGAGAATTGAACTCGGGCCTCCGCCGTGACAGGGCGGTGTACTGGCCACTATACTATTGAGGCTTATCTTTCCCTGCCAAATTTTATTTTTAAACTTATTGATACTAAAATAATCATAGCAGACAATAACAGCAAATTTTAAATAAAATAAATTCCCTATTAAGTTATGAATAAGTTATTATTACTCTCATTATCTGCAATTCTTCTTATATTCTCTTTTTCGTCCTTTGCCCTTGCTTATCACGATTCACGCTATTCTTATTCCATGCATTCAATCTATGAAACAATCCCGTACTTTTATTCAAGCCATGGCTATCCAACCTATGCATATAAAGAAAGGCTTGTTTTACCCTCAAAAAGATATTATGCCAGTGAGAGATTCTTTGTAAAATATTCTTCCTTCAGGCCATACTATTATAATCAATATAATTATCAAGACGATTACTATTATTATTCAAGCTTTTATCCTTATGAAAGATATGATAATTACCATCCATCAGCCTATTATTATGTAAGATAATTGTTCTTTTGGCAGATAAACTAAAAATCATTTTTGCAATTAGCCAACACGCAATTAATAATGATAGATATGACATTATGTTATCATGATAAAGTAACTGCAATAAAAACATTTAAATACTACATCCTGAAGTTATTAAAGTGAGATAAAATGGAATATGATAAAGATTCACTGAGGCAAAGGGCAATAGAAATAGCTAAAGCAAGAGGATTAGAAAGTCTTACTGGAGTTTTAAGAAGTAAATGCTATTATGATATTTTTGAAGAAGTTAGAAAATTGCCCCTGGACTTAAGAAGGCCTTTTGTAAGCGAGTTTTATGCTGATTTTCCTTCAGGAAAAGATTTAGGAGACCATATTAATAGAATCCTTGAAATAGATTGGTTTAAGCCAAAACAGAAATACTCTGCAAAAACACTGCAAAAATATGTTGACGATATAACAAATGCTTTTAAGATAAAACAAAAAAATGTTAATATAACTAAAGATTGGAATGCTGCTGAGGATGCTGCTGCTTGGTATGCTGCTAGGAATGCTGCTTGGAATACTGCTGGGAATACTGCTGGGAATACTGCTGGGAAGACTGCTAGGAATACTGCTTGGAATACTGCTTGGAATGCTGCTGAGGATGTTGTTAGGTGTACTAATTGGTATGCTGCTAGGGATGCTGCTGGGGATGCTGCCGTGTATATTATTGGACAAAATTTGCAATCATTAAAGGAAAAATATCCTGTTAACCCTTTTGAAAAATTAATTGATGTTTTTGAGTTTGGATTATGGCCTATAGGAAGTACAGAAAAGGGATTTACAATACTACATCCTGAAGTTATTAAAGTGAGATAAAATGAAATATGCTATATACTATCAAACATCAACTCCATAAAATTAATTATTTAGAATGAGATATTTTTAATTTAAGCAACCGTTACTGAAACTTGTTAATGCAATCTATTAAGGCCCTTATTTTATAAGCAGAAAAGCAAAAAGCGTTAAATTTAAATAATATGCTACTACTATAAAATTATGATTAAACTAAAAAATATATCGTTTATTGTACTGATAATGCTTCTTTTAATTTTTACTTTAAGTTTAGTTTCTGCAGAGCATTATTATACAGATTCTAACTATAAATATTCAAAATCATACCCATATAAATATTCAAAGCCCTCTTTTAATTCTGCTTATTCTTCAAATGCTCATTATGAAGAATCTCCCGGACTCCAGGAATATCCAAGATTAAATTCAAATAAAAAAGCATCCTTTAACAGCAAGGATTCAAACTTTGACTCTTCTTCTTACGCGTATGATTATCGCGGCCCGTTATATGAAAGAACAATTACATATTTAGACGATTTTGCCGCTAAAAGAACTGACAAACAAGGCTTCTTTTCATCAAAAAGTTCTGATAAAGTAAGGCGTACAATTCAAAATACTATAACAGAAAAATACACGGGCGCTTCAGAATCTATCTTTGCAAATTCTCAAAACAGAAGGCTTTCCTCTCAAGATTTGAAACAGGATGAATCCATAGATTATAATGCCGGATTTAGCTTTGGAAAGCAAAGGCTTTTTGATTCCCAAGAATATGCAAATTCCAGGTCTTCATACTCCAGCCCTTATTATTACAGGCCTTATTATGATTCAAAAAAAGGCTATTACAACTGGAGATACTAGATTTTTAAGATGATTGTTACTTTAGGTGACATAATGTTAGATAAAAACGGATACCATGACGCTACCCGTTTAATTCCATGGAATGATCTTTCTCCTAAAGAAAAATACTTGCTAATTACAGATTATAATGAATTTCTTCCAGGATTTGGAGCAGCAATGTTTGACATTAATGGATATCACAGAAGATTGGCAATGCATCCAATTGAAAGAAGCAGAGAGACAGCAAGAACTCTATTTGAAAGATTTGAACATTTTCATCTAGGACTGGGAGCTTTCATGGTTTATGATTATCATAGAAAATACTGCAAAACTCCTTTAGATAAAATCATTCAGGATGAAATTCAAAGGCTGAAAAAAGAATTCAATTCCTTTGCAGAATTTGAGTTTGAAATTATCTGATTGGTCTTTACTCTTTTTTATCTTCTTTTCTTCAGTAATCCTATCACGGATCTTGTCTTATTTCTTAATATTGATTTTATGAATTTCCAAAAAATAAATAATATATTTCTCCTTAAAAATTAATACAATGCCTGTATACCTTGTATATCTCCAGAATTCAAGTCTCTTTTCTTTGTCTCTCCAAAATCTGCAAATCTAAACATTGTTTCTTCTGTGCATGAATCAGAAGGGTGTCCCATTCCAGTACTATGGCCAATTTCATGAGATGCTATATTCTCAAAATCCATCTTTCCAGCTTCTCCGCTGCTGCTCCAATCATAATCAACATCATCATAAACCTGATCCCACTCAACAAGCTTTCTATTAAATATTGGCCCGCTAAAAACTCCCCAGACAATTGTTACCGCAATTGCTCCCTGCTCTACAACATTTGCAAAATAAACTTCGTTCTTTCCATCCGGAGAAGAAGTATCAGCACTCAATGGCGCTGCAGTTAAATTGCCATCTCCCAGAATATTCACTCCGCTTGCTGTCTCCCATTTTCCTACATCCAAAGCAATATTATCAAAGACAAAAATTTCATTCAAGTTTTTTGTGTTTGCAGGATTAACTTGGTAAGGCTCAACTGTTTTCCATTTTGCTCCGCTAGCCAAGAAAGCATAACACTTTGCTGCTCCTCCATTTCCAGTATGCTGTGGCTTATGTGAAAATCCTTTCCTATAATCAACAATTGCATATCCTTCAACTATTTCTCCATTATGCTGAGTACTTCCTAAACTAAATATTCCAGGAGCAACTTCAATTGCATTTTTCGGAATAACAACATTTATTCCGGCTTTTGCGTTTGTAGCAGGCACTCTTTCTGTATCTGGCTTTGCAATAGCAAAAATACTTATTAATAGCATTAACACAATGCCAAAAATTAAAAGTAATAACTTTTTCATTCTTTCTTATTTGAAAAAAATAATATTTAAATCTTTTTTACTCTTAAAAAGTTACAGATTATTCCCGTTTTTGCCATAATCTTCTATCAAGGCTCTGGTATTGTTGTTGCTGATAGCAAAACATCAGCAACTGGCACTTTAACAATATCAGCGACTTTGTCGCCTTCTTTTAATTTTGCAACTCTTACTCCTTGAGTTGCTCTTCCCATAACGCGAAGGCCCTTCATATTTATCCTTAAAACCATTCCTTTTATCGTAGTTATTATTATAGAATCCTTGTCGCTGACAGATAAAGAGCCTATCACTTCCCCGGTTTTGTCATTTACTTTCAAATTAATTACACCTTTAGCCCCTCTTGATGTTTTTCTATATTCATCTAGTGATGACCTTTTTCCATATCCTTTAGAAGTTGCAGTTAATATGCTTGTCTTTCCATCTTTTGGCAGCGCTTCTAACGAAACAATCTCATCTCCTCTAGAAAGATCGGCGCCTTTAACTCCATAGCTCGCCCTGCTCATTGACCTTACCTCATCTCCGTTAAATCTAACTGCCTGTCCTTTGCTTGTTATTAATAAAACTTCCTGAGCATCTTCAACTCTTCTTACATTAATCACTGAATCAGAACCGTCAGCCGGCAGATTTATCACTCTTACGCCAGTGCTTCTTGGCTTTGCTAAATCTTTTAATGACAGCTTTTTTACCATTCCAAGTTTAGTTGCAAACATCAGATATCCAGATTCAAAATCTTTTAATGCAATTATATTCGTAATTCTTTCATCTCTTAAATCGAGGACATTTATTAAAGCCTTTCCTTTGCTCTGCCTCTCGCTTGCCGGAATGTCATTTGCCTTAAGCCAATACACTCTTCCTCTTGACGTGAAAAATAATAAATAATCATGAGTTGAGCATGTCAACATCCTAGTAACAAAATCTTCATCCTTTAATTCTCCTCCTGAAACTCCTGCTCCGCCCCTCTTCTGCTCCCTATAAACTTTCAAATCAACTCTTTTAACATAGCCTCCGGATGTCATCATTACTACAACATCTTTTTTTTCTATTAAATCTTTTTCAGTAATCTCCTCAACCTTCTTTAATATCTTTGTCTTTCTTTCATCTCCATACTTATTTTTCAATTCATTTATTTCTTTTTTAATGACTTTTAAAATCTCCTTTTCATCGCCTAAAATCTTTTTCAGCTCTGCAATTACTTCTTTTAATTTCTTTTCCTCATCCTTTAATTTTTCAGCTTCTAAATGAGTTAATTGCTGCAATCTTATTTCTAAAACAGCCTTTGACTGCTTATCGCTTAAAGAAAATTTTTTCATTAATCCTTCATGCGCTTTGCTCGCATTTTCAGATTTTTTAATCAGCTCAACTACTTTATCAATATCTTTTAATGCTATTAGCAATCCAAGAACAATTTCCAATCTGTCCTCTGCCTTTTTTAATTCAAACTGGCTTCTTCTCCTTACAATTAACTGTCTGTATTTCACATATTCCTCTATTATCTGCTTCAAATTCAATACTTTAGGCTGTTTTCCAACAAGGGCAAGGAGATTTGCATCAAAAGCCGTTTGAAGATTAGTCAAAGTGTAAAGCTTGTTCAATGTAAACCTGGATTCTGCACCTTTTTTCAATTCAATTACTATTCTAACTTTGCCTTTTGCGGATTCATCTCTCAAATCAGAAACATCAGGAAGTTTCTTTTCAGTTGCAAGCTTGGCAATACTTTTCACAAGCTCTGCCTTGTTTACCATATACGGTATCTCATTTATTATAATTGAGCTTCTTTCTTTCTTGTCCTCTTCAATTGAAGTCTTGGCTCTGATAACTATTCTTCCCTTTCCTGTTTTATACATCTCTTTGATTCCCCATCCCATTATCAAAGCTCCAGTTGGAAAATCAGGGCCCTTAATAATTTCAGCAAGTTCATCTGCAGTTACATTCGGATTATTTACATATTCTATTATTGCATCTGCAACTTCTGTTAAATTATGAGGGGGGATATTAGTAGCCATGCCAACTGCAATTCCTGTTGCTCCATTTAAAAGAAGATTAGGCAATTTGGCAGGAAGAGTTTCAGGCTCCTTCATGGAATTGTCAAAGTTTGGCCTCATTTTCACAGTTTCCTTCTCTATATCCTCCAAAAGTTCCTGGGCAATATGACTTAGCTTTGCTTCAGTATATCTGTCTGCAGCCGGAGAATCCCCATCCATTGAACCAAAATTTCCTTGTCCATGGACTAAAGGATATCTTAAAGAAAAATCCTGGGCCATTCTTACAAGCGCATCATATATTGCTAAATTCCCATGAGGATGATATTTTCCCATAGTCTCCCCGACAATTCTTGCAGACTTCATTGTAGCCTTTGAAGTGTCAAGGCCAAGAGAATACATTGCATAAAGAATTCTTCTGTGAACTGGCTTCAAGCCGTCTTCAACCGCTGGAAGAGCGCGGTCAACAATGACTGACATTGCATAGTCTATGAACGCTTGTTCCATTTCTTCAACAATTTCAGCAGCGGCTACTCCCTTCTCGCTTCCTATCTGCTCCTTTTCCCTTCTTCTTCTCTCATCTTCTTCAACTTCTTTCTCTACTTTATCCTCGTCTATTTCTCTTGGCGTCATTTTACTATTTTCTTCTCTCTTTTTTTATCAGGCATCTCACCTTCAATAATTGGTTTTTCAGGAAAAATTCCCGAATATCCGCAATTCCTGCACATCCAGCCTCCAGTAATTCCTCCTGCAATCATGTCAACATCTTCACTGCCGCAATTTGGGCAAAATTTTTTTGTCAGCATTTTATTTTTCTCCGGTTTAATTTAATTATAAATTCGTTTATCTGTTTATCATTCATTCCAATTTTAAAAATTTTCTCATTAAAAATTTCTAAAAGTATATTCAGCCTCGTCATCTTATCGATTGCTCCTTTTATTTAATCTAACTGATAAGTAATAGATTATAAAAAAGATAAAGATAACTAAAAAGAGTATATTTAAGATAACAATACCCATTTTAATAATTAAAAGCGAAATTCCGATAGCGAAGATAGTTGCTCCGGTAATAAATACCAAATCTGCTCTTCTTTGTAATTTCTTGTCCATTTTAAATATTAAAATGATTGATCTTAGATATCAATCATTGCCTCCTGCGCCCTTTCTGCTATGAACTGCTTTCTTGGCTCAACATCATCTCCCATTAGCTTTGAAAATGTCTCGTCAGCAGCAACCGCATCCTCTATTGTCACTTTCTTCAATAATCTAGTTTTAGGATTCATTGTTGTTTCCCATAATTGCTCAGGATTCATCTCTCCAAGACCTTTAAATCTCTGCACATCAACATTCCCCCCAAATTTAGAAATCATTTTTTTCAATTCATCATCAGAATAAACATAATGGTCTCCTCTTTTTCTGACTCTATACAAAGGCGAGACTGCAATATATATATTTCCATTTTCAATTAATTTAGGCATAAACCTAAAGAAAAAAGTTAAAAGCAAAGTTTTGATATGCGCGCCGTCAACGTCTGCATCCGTCATAATTATTATTTTTCTATACCTAAGTTTGTCAAGATTAAACTGCTCTCCTATTCCTGCTCCTATTGCAGTAATTAAATTAACTATCTCCTCATTTGACAAAACTTTTACAGGGGCTGCTTTTTCAACATTTAATATTTTTCCTTTTATCGGAAGAATTGCCTGATATTCTTTATTGCGGGCCATTTTTGCACTTCCGCCTGCACTGTCTCCTTCAACAATAAAAAGCTCGCTATTTTCTGCTTTATTGGATGAGCAGTCAGCTAATTTTCCCGGCAATCCGCCAACGCTGAAAGCATTTTTTCTGCGCACAAGCTCTTTTGCCTTTTTTGCTGCATGCCTTGCCTTTTGCGCTTCCAATGCTTTGTCTATAACTCTCCTGGCAATTGCAGGATTTTCCTCAAAAAATTCTGCCAGCGCTTTAAATGCAATAGTATCAACAATCCCTTTTATCTCGCCATTGCCAAGCTTTGTCTTTGTTTGACCCTCAAACTGCGGCTCTGGAATTTTAACAGAGATTATTGCTGTCAATCCCTCTCTTGCGTCATCTCCGGTAAAATTCTCCCCTTTATTTAGCTTATTTTTATTGGCATAATCATTTATCGCCCTGGTTAAAGCAGTTCTGAATCCTGCTTCATGCGTGCCTCCTTCAACTGTGTTAATTGTATTGACAAAACTCAAAACATTTTCCTGATATCCTGAATTATACTGCACTGCGCATTCAACCACTATTTTTCCGTCTTCTCTTATGAAATAAATAGGCTTTGCATGAATTGGCTCTTTTGTTTTATTGACCCATTTTATAAATTCTACTAATCCTCCCTCATAATGAAAAACTTCTTTTTTCCCGCTTGCTTCATCCTTTAAGATTATCTTCAAGCCTTTATTTAAAAATGCAATTTCTCTGAACCTTGTTTCCAAAATTGAAAATTCAAACTTTGTTGTCTGAAAAATAGATTCATCTGGGAAAAAAGTAACTTCTGTTCCAGTGTCTTTTTTGTCACATTCACCTATTACCTTAAGCTCATATAACGGCTTTCCAATTTTATACTCCTGCTGATAAATCCTGCCATTTCTTCTCACAACAACTTTCATTAATTTTGACAATGCGGCAACAACGCTTATTCCAACTCCATGCAATCCTCCGGAAACTTTATAGCTTGACTTGTCAAATTTTCCTCCTGCATGCAATTTAGTAACTGCAATTTCAACCGCGGGTTTTTTATAAACAGGATGAGGTTCAACAGGAATCCCTCTTCCATTATCCCAGACTGTAATACTTCCATTTTTATTTATTGAAGCTTCTATTGTATCGCAGAATCCAGCCATTGCCTCATCAACCGCATTGTCAACAACTTCATAAACTAAATGGTGTAATCCTTGTTTTCCAGTGCTGCCTATATACATGGCCGGTCTATGCCTTATTCCTTCTAAGCCTTCCAATACCTTTATCTTTTCCGCACCATATTCCTTGCTTGCTTTTTCCTTATCCATTTTTCCTCCTAGAAAAATCCTTACTTTCTTGAAGTTTTCTAAATCTCATTTCCTTATCCATTTTTACCTGTTTAAAAATACACTGCAATCTCATTCATGTATTTATTTTTATTTAACATCTGATTCATGATAAAAACTCTCCATTATGACATCAAAAAAAGTCAAACTTCCTTTAAAAACCTTTCTGCTCAAAAATGGTTTTTATCGACGATAAAATTCATTTCTGTAATGATTGCGTGCAAAATCGTAATTTTCATTCAAAACAGGAGCAAAATGCTCTTTTTGCTCATGCCTTGCGCCATTTAATCCATACACAAGCGCAGACAAGGCAATAGAGCCCGCAGCTGCTAAAGGCAAAAAAGCTCTTTCAGCTCTTTTCGGAAGCTTATTCAAATATTCAAAAGAAAATTTATTCATTAATTTTCTTATTCTATGTGAGTCTTCTATGCCTGTAAAATGCCTCCCAGCTGAAATAGAAATCCCGGAAAGCCATCCTCCTCCAAATACTGAAAAACTGGCAGCCAGTAAAGCCGCATTTGCAGCTTTCATAGAATCATAGGTATCAGAAGCCAAATAGGACAATGAATAAGAAGCCATATTACTCAATAAATTAACATACTCCTTGCCCTAAAGGGCAAGGCTTCTAGGTGACGCGTGGTGCTCATCTT
>CAZJEV010000009.1:0-19094 GCA_964545215.1 Candidatus Woesearchaeota archaeon | reverse complement strand
CTTTTTCTTTTTTCATTGGTCTTAACTCAACTCTGTCATCATAAGCAACGACGCTAATTTTTGCTCCCTCTCTAAAACCTGCTCTTTCTCTAACCGCTGAAGGGATGCTTATCTGACCTTTACTTGTTATTCTTACTGTTCTTATTTCTTTTATTTCTCCTTCCATTTTAAATTCTCCTTAATAGTAAGATAAGTAAGAAATAGTATATAAATGCTTGTTTTTTGAAGCATTATTCAGAAGGCAATGCCGGAGGCTCTGGAATTCCATTCCCAACTATCCCGCCAGCACTTCCATCTCCGCTTACAAAAACATAAACAATAATTCCAATCACAATAAGAATTACAATTATTAAAATCCAAATCCAAGCTGACATTCCTTTTTTGTTTATCATTTTAGTTTGGTATTCCTGGAGGAGCGGTACTTGATGACGCATCGTAGTCTGCAAAGTTACAATCCTGAGTGGTCTTTACGAGTATAGTCTCAAAAATTTGATTAATTTGTAATTTATTTCCACTCATTACTTCTGCTGTTATTTCTACCCATTTATTGCCACTTCGATCATATTTATAAAATTTCTGAGCACTGCAAGAATTAAATAAATCTTTTAGAGATTTTTCATAGGCAACCATTTTCATATCAACCGGAACAAAATTCCATCCCGCCTTCAATATTAACTCTTTATATTGATAGACTTTCTCTTGTTCGGCATTTCCATAACTACCAGAAATTAATTGTGTTCCATCATCGCCTTCCAATATGCAATTTTTAGGAGAATAAATCCATGCAGAACCTGCATAAATGTGGTAATATTTAGCTTTAAATTCATTAAGTAACACATCATTATTTCTTGTTTTTGGTGCCCCCCAATCATCTATTGCAGGTATATGATAATAACTTCCTCTTACAGGAGAATAATACCAAACATTTTGGAAAATATCCTGCTCACATGTTCGTCCCTCTTTAAAGTTACTCCAATATCTTCCAGCAGATTCCATTATAAATTTTAACGGAACAAGATTCCAGCCCTTACCGATATCATAAGTAACGTGCCCACGACTTGCGTCATCAACACTACCTCGATTTTCACTAAAAATAACATTTAAAAAGTCGCTTTGTGAAATCGCAGAAACCAAAATCCCAACCGATATCAATATCAAAACAAAAAAAACTAATTTCTTCATACCTTTTTATAGAATATATATATATATATATATAAACCTGCCGATTAATTCTCAAGAAAAACCTAGATTAAATCTTCCACATCCCAAATTTTCAACCTTAACTTTTTTAATCCTTTTCTATTTATCTTTTCTTTATCCGGTACAAAAAGCAGCCTGCTTTTTGCATCAATCCTCCCAAGATTTTCCTCTGCCTTTGAAATTTCATCACTCCTGATATTTTTCCACTTAACTTCTAAAGCAATCTCTGGCTTTCTGAACTTCAATAAGCATCCGTCAATATCAAAATCCTTCGCTTCAATAACACTTTCTCTCAATCCAAATTTCTCAGCCAGCCTTTCTCTTACATTATCTTCAACTATTCTGGGAATTAATTCGTTTATTATTAAAGCGGCCTCTTTATCACCGACATTTCTTTCTGAGAAATTATATTTCTCATCGCTGTAATAATAAACCTTCGCTAAGGGTGATATTATTTTATAAACAAATTTCTTCTTATTAAGAATTTCTATCCTTTTTATTACCCCAAAAGAGATTAAATTGTTCAGATATTGCTGTATAATGCTCGGATCGTCTTTTTCAATCAGTTTTTTTGAAAATAAATAACTTGACATCTCTCCGGATGAAACTTTTCCCACAGCTATAGCTCTTAAAATTCCTTCATAAACCCCGGATATCTCTCTTTCCTCTTCAGAAAAAATCTCGCCTATTAAGGCAGGAATAGTTTTTAAAGAGCTGATTAATATCAATACAATTGTTTCTATAGCTTTTTTTTTCTCATCAAAATAATCTGCTGCTATTGGCTCTCTCAAAAGTATAGCCAACTCCAGCCTTTCTTTTTTAGACAACTTAAATTTGTCTAATGCTTTTAAGCTGTCCTTAAGTCCTATCAATCCAATCGGAATCTCTGCAAAAAGCCCTAAAAGGCTGGATTTTTCAGAAATAATCTTTTTGGATAAATTCAATGTAGAGGATATTAATATTAATTTTCCCTGCTTTTTCATAGAGTGAAGAATATCAAAAAAATCTTGCTTTAGCCTGTGGAATTCATCAACAACAACAGTTTTCCCCTCTGCTAAAGTTCTCCTTAAGACCTCCAGAAATACTTCATAAATTAAGGGCTTGTTATTGGCATCTAAAATGCCTTTATCAGTCTTTATAAAAAAATATTCATCATATTTAATAAAATTCCTTACTAAAAAAGTCTTGCCTGTTTTTCTTCTGCCATAAACAAGGCACCACTTATTTATTCGTTCTATTTTACCAACTTCATCGGGTCTTTCTATAATCATCATAAGTATAATGCTGATTATACTTTATAAATCTTGCGTTCAAAAGTTTCAGATTATTTCAGATGCAATGCTATGGAAATAGATTACCAAAGCAATAGAAAACCATAATAAAAGAGGGGTAAGAGTCTAAAGGTCTTAGAAAAGAGCTAAAAATTAATCACACCTTAGCTTCCAATTCCTTTATCAGCTCATCCACATTAATTTCCTCAATCTTCTCAATATTAAACTCTGTATTATTATACAGAGCGTTCTGCCTAATACTTCCGCAAAATATTTTCTCCTCTCCTAAAAGCAAATTTTTTTTCTCATTAAATTTTTCAAGAGAAAAAACTTCTTCCTCTATTAATCCAAGCTTATAAATCTCCTCCCCAAACAAAACCGCTCTAATTGTCTCGCTTCCATCATCTAAAACAATATTTAACAAGGCCCTCTTTTTGCCCAGCACATTTCCATGAATCTTGCACTCATTATCAAAAACTCTCTTCCCGCATTCAGGACACACTTCAAAATACCTTGGCTCAAAGCTCTGTACAATTATAGCCCTCGCCTTTAAAATATCTCCTGCCCTAGCTTCATTTAATCTCTTATTATTAAAAATTTTTTCTCTTATTACCTCTCCTATTTGCTCATTGCTTATTTTTATATCAGAAAAAGCCGATAAATGCAATTCTCCATTTCTCACGCCCCCATTGCTTATTTCAATAACATCGTCCCTTTTTATCTTTCCATTTTCAATTAAATCAATATGGTTTGTATCCCAAAGTACAGTCCTTATGTTTCCCTCCTCATCAGCCAAAAGAAAGCTTGCAACCTTGCCCTCTCTTCCATTTTTGCTAAAGCTTCTTACAGGAAAAATCTCTACAATCTTTCCAATAACATTTGCCTTCTTCATTCCCAGCACAAGCTCTTTTATTTTTAATTTTTCCTTTTCAAAATGAATTCCTAATTCAGATGCGACAATCTGCGCCGCCCCTTCCTTGGAAATAAGCCCGGACAACTTAGCCTTCTTTGCCTCTACTTTCCTCTCAATCTCCTCTTTATTCAATTTAGAAGCGCTAGCAATCCTCTCAAGCAACTGAACATAATTGTCCGCCATTTTGTTATACTCTATAAAACCTTCTCTTCATAAAAAGAAAAAGGTAATTTAAAAGTATTATGCTGTTTCATTTCATAAGAAAATTAAACTCTGGCTCTGGAAAACTTTATATATAGCAAATACCATACTCCTTAAACTTTATATGCTTAATTGAAAAAGCTGAAAGGAGGTCAAAATGGCAGGAACACAAAAAACATTTGCTCTGATTCTGGGTATAGTTCTTTTAATCCTGGGAATTTGGGGGTTAACTACTAAAAGCGTTTTTGGATTTGGAGTCAATATAGCGCAAAGCGTTCTTCACATTATTGCAGGAGCTTTTGGCCTTTATGTAGGAAGCAAGGGATCTGGCCCTGGATTCAACAAAACTATCGGAATAATTGGCATTGTTCTAGCAATTCTGGGCTTTATACCGGCAACAGCAGAAATTTTAGCTACGCAACTTAATGTTAACATAGCAATAACCTGGCTGCATGCAATAGTTGGAGTGATAGCATTAATAGTTGGCTACTCAGTTAAAAACTGATAAAAAATTTATTTTTACTTATTTTTTAATTTAAGATGAAAAGTAGAATAATTTACTACATAGGTTGCCTTTTTCTTTTTCTTGGTTTTTTATGGCTTTTTCTTCCACATGCCTATCATAATGAAATAACGAATGAAAATTCTACCGAACATTACATCCATCTAATTCAGGGACTAATTGGAGCTATTTTAGGCCTGTCTCTCATTATCTACCACAACAGAAATATAAAATCCTTTTCTAATTTCCCATAATCTTCAGATTATTAAAATTATTTATCAAATCAAAATCCAACAATTTATAAATCTCTTTATAAACACTATTCTATATGGCAATTAAAGTTGAACTTAACAGGAAGGTAAGATGACAGTAGTTATCATTATAGCAAAAGTAATGCCTGAATCTCCTCAGACAGATCTGCAGAAAATAAAATCCCGGGCTCAAAAAATTTTAGAAAAAGAAGCTGCAAAAAACATTTCAATTCAAGAAGTTCCAATAGCCTTTGGCTTAAAAGCCCTGCAAGTAAAACTTGACTTTCCGGAAGAAAAAGGCACTGAAATTGTGGAATCTCTTTTATCAAAGATTCCCGGAGTCTCTTCAGTCACAATTGAAGATTACAGGCGGGCTTTGTGATAAAAAACCATGACTTTAACACCGGAGCAAATCAGGGAATTAAAAGCGCAGTTAATTCAGCAAGTGCATCATCTTCCAGAAAAGCAAAAATCCCAGGCCGTCCAGCAGATAGAATCTCTCTCCCCTCAAGCTCTGGAATCTTTAATTAAACAGCGGCAATCCCAAGATAAGTCAGTCTTTAGAATGATTATAAATAAAGAAATTGCTTCATTTCCTATTTTAGAAGACCAAAACGCTCTCGCTGTTTTAGAAATCAATCCTATCTCTCAAGGTCACGCAATAGTCATTCCAAAAAAGCCTTTGAAGCCCAAGGATTTAATACCTCAGGAAATTTCAGATTCTGCAAAAAAATCTTCAGAAAAACTCTTAAACTACCTTAAGCCAAAATCCATTGAAGTTTTAGAAGAAATAAAATTCGGGGAAAAAATAATAAATCTAATTCCTGTTTATGACCGGACCCTTACCCTCTCATCTCCAAGAAAAAAAGCAGAGCCAAAAGATCTGGAAAGTCTGGCTAATAAAATCTCAAACTTCATTTCCCTGGATGTTAAAAAAGAAATAATTAAGATAGAAAAGCCCAAAAGTCAGGAAGTTGTAAAAATAAAAAGAAGAATTCCATAACCAAAGCAAAAAGGAATGAGATAGTAAAGGGAACTCCTTCTTTTACCCATACTTTCTTTCCCGACTTTCGAATAGCAATTATTTCTCTAGCATCCAAGCCATGCACGCTCTTCCTTATCACTTTATTTTCTATCCTCACATCCTTCGCAAGCCAGTCTCCTTCTCTTAGCTCCTCTGGCTTCCTAAGAAAAATCATGCAGCTCTTTTCAACCGCCTTTAGATATACAAAAAGCACCGGGATTACTAAAAGAAATGCTACTAGCCCTGCTAATAAACCTGAAAAACTCTGGAAAGCAATAGATCCAACTAGCAATAATGCCGATATTAATAAAAATATCCACAATAAATATCTATTCTTTCTCAAAATTCCTTTAAACTCCATTGTAAATTCCTTTTTTCTTTTTTCTATTAAAAATCCACTATAAGCCAAAGTCCAAATCATTCCCGCGAAAAATAAAATAAAAATAAATTCTCCGGATTTATAAACTAAATCAAAAATGCTTTCAAATGGCAATATAGCCCCATACCCCATTAATAACTTTGCGTCTCCTCCTCCAAAAGCCCTTCCATAATAAAATATAAGAGCAATTAAAAAAAATAACAAAACACCAATCAATCCATAAATAAAAAAATTCCAATTTCCTTGTATAAATGAATAAAATCCTCTATACGCTAACGCTCCTGCAATTAGCGAGAAATTCAGCCAATTTGCTACTTCCCGGCTTTTAAAATCCTGAATAACTGCAAACAACGTCCATATAAAACCTATAAAAAACAAAAAATAATATTCTTCCATCTTTTGCTCTCTTCATTATCCAGTTCTCTATTCTTATATATCTTGCTTATATGCTAACTTAAAGTTATAATTTCTATTAAACTCCTTATAGAATGTATTAATAAACTATATATTTCCTTCCTTCAAAGCAGCTTCAAGCAGCTTCAAGGTATAAACCAAAATTAAAGGTCCGATGATAAACCCGAATATTCCAAACATTGGGACTCCTCCAAGAACGCCTACTATAAATATAAGAGGATTAATTCCTGTCTTTTTTCCAGCAATCTTCCCAAATAAAACTGTCTCAATTAAAATACTTATTATAAGCCCCGTAATAACAACTCCTATTCCAGTTCCTATCTCTCCTGCTATGAAATAATATATTGCAGTAGGGATCCATACAACGCCCGGCCCTACTCCAGGAATAAAGGCAAATAATGCAATTATTACAGGAAGAAGTAAATAATACTGCACTCCAGATAAATAAAATCCTATAAATGCTACAATAAATTCAATTATTGCAATTAAAACATACCCGTGTACAATCCCCCTTGTAGTCTTGGAAATTTCCTCGCTTACCTTCTCTCTATTCTTAAAAGGCATAAACTCCTTTAAGCTTTTAGCAAGTGGCACCCAATTTAACAAAATATAATAAATGGCAAGAAGCATTACCGCCACACTGATTATAAATCCTGGAATTAAAAGTAAAGTCTTTGTTATTAATAAAACTAAAAGTGAACTTCCCTTGCTTCTTAACTCCTCAATATTTACTTTATCTAAATAAGGCAGCCCTTCTATCTTTTCACTTACGCTTTCAACTAATTCAGATGAAGTGCCTGCTTGTTTAACAATCTCCGCAAAAATAGCAGATATAGGTATTACCACAATTAATATAATAACAATTAAACATAAAATAGCAGAAATTCCTTTTCCCATTCTTCTTGCCAGCCAGTCATATATTGGCTTGACTAAAAAAGCAAGGATGTAAGCAGAAACCAAGGCAATAATATAAGGCCTGATCACAAAGAAAGACAAAATAACTAAAATAGCAATGACCGCAAGAAACAAATATTTCCTGGCATTTTCCTTTTCAATTATTGCACTCATATACGCTATTAGTCGGATAGCTTAATAAATATTCCTTATTGTAATCAACAATTGAGTATATTCCATCAACACCTCTAATCCTTAGTCATTGCAACAGATAATAATTTCATTTCTTTAATCATTAATTCTTATCTTCCTTTTTGCCCTGAAAACTTATGTTAGAACTTCTAAACTGCCCGCCTTTCTTATACCTATTAAATCTGCCTTTGGCTCTCTTGTCATTTTTAGTCTTTCTTTTTCCAGCAAATGCATAATCCATAAAAGAAATAAAAAAATCGCACTTAAATAATTATCTAAAATTAAGCTGTGGGAGCTGGAGCAGTACAAGCTTTAGTTACAGGTTTCCCATCTGCTCCCAAATATTTTACTTCCCCAGCTCTTTGTATCTCGCATTGTTTATTAGCGTAAATCTCATTTGAATAAGCATCGCACCTTACAGAAGCGCAAGAAGCAATTCCCAGCTGAGAAACCGTAGCAAGGTCATAGCAATTTCCCTTTAATTTTTTATCAGGCGCAAACCCGTTTAAGTCAGTCTCAAGCTTTAAACTTCTTTCAGAAGAACAAAATCCATACTTATCTTCAGTACTGCAAGCCAAGGCGCACTTATCCGCAACTTCCTTCACATTATTTGGAGGATTTATGAATGGAAATATTTTATTCCATCCTATTGAAAATCCTATGATTATAAAAACTAAAACTAAAACAGCCAGAACTAATATAATGACTGTATTTGTAGACAATTCCTGCCCTCTTTTATTAAACATGCTTCAGGATGGATAAAGTTATTTATAAATCTTTTCACCTGACACCTGACAAACTAGAATTTTCTGTATATGCTTTCTCTATGTCCAATCTCAATAACATAAATAATCAGTTGAGTATCTAGAATATCTAAGATAATTCTGTAATTATCAATTCTTAATCTATAATACTTGCTCCCATAAAGGTGCTTTGCAAATTTATGCGGACGAATTTTAATTCTTTCAAAAGCAAGGCCTACCCTTTCTCTTGCTTCAGTATTTAGTCTAGAAAGCTGTTTTTTTGCCTCATCAGAAAGAATTATTTCGTACATTAATCCTTAGCTCTTTTTTGACATCTTCCCATTTATGAACTCTTCCTTCCTTAATATCCTCTTCGGCTCTCGCAACGCTTTTCTTAGTTTCTTCATTCAATTCCATTCTATCCTCTAGTAGATCCCAAATTAGCTCCTCATAGCTTTCCTTTTCACTCATTTTCATGTTTTTCAGCCTTAAAAGTAACTCCTTGCTTATCTGTATAGTTGTATCCATATCAACTATATAACTAACTATAGTATATAAATCTTTTCTCTTATCAATTAGTTCTCAAATGAAGTTTATGCTTCTTGCCTCCAAATGCCAGGCTTACAAGCGCTACAACAATTAATAACAGCAAGCCAATCCAGCTTGCTAAAATTTCATACGCTTTTATTATATATTCATTATGCAAAACATAAGGTAATAAGTCATAAGGCTCTGATATGAATAATACAAACCAGAGCGCAAAAAGCATCAGAAAAGCTGCCGGTTTAGCATGCGCAAAAAGCACTCTGAAAATAAAGCCAAATAAAATTAAAAACCCTAATAAAACAAGCAAGGCAGCAAAATCATGGCCAATATAATAATCCAAAAATCCTTGTCTCACAAACGAAAGCGATATTAGCAAAGAAATCACGGCAGAAACAATTATTGAAGTTGCCCTGCTGCCTTGAAAAACTCTGTTAAGTG
The DNA here is from genome assembly GCA_964545215.1 of Candidatus Woesearchaeota archaeon. Lineage (GTDB taxonomy): Archaea > Nanobdellota > Nanobdellia > Pacearchaeales > GW2011-AR1 > VGKP01. Next base: position 10,126 of record CAZJEV010000009.1, on the reverse strand, counting down.
AATAAAGCATAATCGCATAAAAAAGCACAAACACAACAGCAAACTTAAACCAAATGCTGTTAAAAATATCCTCGGGCCTGAAATAAAAATACGGGAAATAAAACATTGCCTCTAGCATATTAAATCAAGCCTCTTTTCATGCTTATTATATTAATTAAAACTATAAAAATCTACTGAATTGGTTTACTCCATATTCCCTTATTTTTAAACATAAAATAAAATACTACTACTGCTATTAATCCATATCTGATATAATTCTTTTCCCCTGGCAAGAAAGGAGCCATATAATTATTATCAAAAATCCTGTCAGCATAAGGAATAAATATATGCAATCCTGCAAGACCTAAAATAATCCCAATTATTCCCATTAACTTAAGGGCAAAGCCTCTTCCAAATAACATTGCAATTCCAGTAATAAAAAGCGCCGCACTTACTATAAATGGCCCATAATCCTCTGCAAAATCTATTCCTACTACAGACGAGTAATTCTCCAACCCATATATTACTCCCACAGCAACTATGAAAAGTATAATGCTAAATCCTCCTATATGTTTCCAGCCAGCTACTGCGCCTCTTGAAGCAACTCCTCCAGCTGCTTGTCCCATACCTGTATACTCGCCGGATAAATTTGGAGTAGAGCGCAGAAAAATAATATAATAAACAAATACACCGGCTAAAATTAGATACCTCCAAAAACTTCCAGGATCAAACATTCCAATCAAAGGAATTTTACTAATAATATCTCCAAACCCTCTTCCCCCTACAAATTCTGGCAAAGCAAGAACAGCCAAAAATAAAGGAATAACGCCTAAAACAAATTTAGCAATACCATTTCCAGAAAATAAATGAATAAACCCAAATACTCCTAAAATTATCGCTGCAATTAAAAGGGGCGTTCCTCCAATGATCTCTAAAATAATTATTGCAATAAAACATATTATAATTACAAATGGAAGTTTGCCATAATATCTGCTCCCGGGCATCGGAATGGGGGGCGGAGATGCTCCAATTTGGCCTCTTTTACTTATAAAAACATCTTTCAAAGAACTTTTTTTCAACTTCATTTCCTCTCTTTCATATTATCTTATTATTCTATATAAACTTTTCTTAAAAAATCAAAGAAAATAAGTGGCAACGCTATTTAATAGTTACTCACTTAAAAGTTATAACGAAAAGAAAGATTTAAAAATGTATTATTTTTGTTATAAATATGACACATATTAATGAGAAAATAGAAAGGCTTAAAAGAACTTATGAAACAGCTGATGAAGTAAAACTATCTTCAACAAGCATATTTGGACCTTTTTTAATCAATAATCCTCTTGACTACCAATTTATTGAAAGAAATGGAATTAATATAATACAATTACAGACAGGTCAAAAAGCGCTATATTACAGAACAGGAAAAGCAGAAAAACTTCTTGAAGAAGGAAGTTGTTTAATTTTAGGACTTGGAACTTACTGGGGTAGTGTAAGGGTAGTTGATACAAGACTTCAAACTGTAGATTTTCCTGTGATAAAAACTTATAGTGCAGATGGAATTGAAGTTGCTGTAGATTCTGCAATTAATTTTGCCGTAATTGACCCTTGGACAGCATTAACAGGAGCTGAAAATCATCTTGAAACGCTAAAGAAAGTTTCTGAAGGAATTGTCAAACGCGCTATAGGAGTATATAACGTGGGAAAAGTAATAAAACAATCAGTAGAAGAAAGAAGAGAACCTTTCTTAGACATACTTGGCATAAACGTCGCGCCTAATCCTGCAGAAGAGAATTACGATAAAAATTATCCTTTTAAAAGAATAGGAGTTTCATTAGAACAAGTAATAATTGAACAAATCTCTTATCCTTCTGAATTAAGAGCGCAGCTAGCTAAAATTACATTAGCCTATGTAGAAGCTGGTGAAATTCAAATTAGAACAGAAGCAAATAGATTAGCTGCTGAAGTTTATAAACAAAACCCCATCATGCTAGAATTAAGAAAAATACAAGCAATAGAAGAAATGGCTAGAAGCGGGAAATCAACATTTTATGATGCGGCACACTTATTTGCAGCAACTAGAGAAAAAACTCGCGAACCTCCGACAACTCCTGCAGGTTAAGAACTTCCAAGAATAATCCCGGCCACAAAATAAAAAAATAAATTAATCAGTTTTCCGCACACTTATCTCAATCCTTGGCTCCCCAAAAAACCAATATTTTTTAGAAGATTCTACAATCGGCTCTTTAAAATCCTGCCCGGAATATTCCTTTGCTTTTACTTTTAAATTTAATTCTTCTACTAACGACGCGGCATTTCCTATTTTATTCAAAATCCTTTCTTTATTTATTGAAAAAGTAATCAAAGCAAAAGTAAACAAAGCAATTGTCATAATCACTAAAACAGTTACTGGAATGCTTCCCCTCTTATTTACCTGCACAATCCCCCTCATAATATTTTAGCCCCCAGTCTGCCAATTACTCTGGCAGTATTATAACTATTAACTATTATTCTGCCAATACATTTATCTCTTATGTCCATTTTATTAATTTCCATATTTATTCATCTCTGTAACAGGTAAGCCTAGCATCTCATCACCGCCTCTCCTTCCTGAATTTCCTGGGAAATTTTCTTTCCTTTCCCTCCCATTTTTACTCTGAATTTAATAACATCTGTCCCTTTAGTATAAAAATCAAAATCACATTTTATTCCTTTTTCTGCAAACCCCTTTAATATTTTTTCAATCTCGCTTTTAGCAATCTCATAGCTTCCGCCATTTAACAGTTCCTCTATTGCTTTTTCCCCGCTATTCTCATTACCAACCTTTTTCTGCAAAATAGCAAAAAGCATCTCCTGCCCTGCAACTCCGGAGTCTCCGCCTCCAAAACTCTCGCCCATTCTGCTCTTTCCAAGCAAACCGCTTACAAAAATAAAAGCAAAAGTCATTATTAAAATAATTATTGTTGCAACTGTCCAAGTCATTGTCTCTCCCAACTGCCCTTTTTTATTTAACATTTTTTATCCTTATGCAAGATAATATTCTTAACTATACCAAAACCTCTAATTAAATAATTGGATAATCCCCCTATTCTCATCATTGTAACAGATAATTCATTTGACATTTTGCTTAATCTTTAACACCCCTGTTTTTACTTCAAAAAAGACAAATTCATTTTTATCGTTTAAAACAAATAATTTTTTAGTAGAGCATATTGACTTATTTCTCCTAGATTTCGCTGAATAGCACAAAGGCTCTATCTGCATATTTCCGGCCTTTATTTCAGCCTCTCCAATCTTCAAGAAAGCAAAATACTGCTTATCATCCTTATAATTAATATCTGCAAAATCCAGACCGCATCTTTCCTCAAAATTGCCCTCATCAATTTCCTCTTTAATTATTCCTTTATCAACAAAACATTCTATAACTTTATCCGCAAGAATGCTCGCTTCTTTTTCCCTAATATCCAAAGGATTCCCATAAAAATTAATCACTCCTGATACAACTCCTATTGCAATTATTATAAACATAACAAACCAATAAAAACTCAAAATCCTTTCATCTCCTTTCTTATTTCCGATTAACTTTGCCATTATCTTCATATTATCACCTTATAATAATCATTTCACCGATATGCTCACATATCCTCCGCCTTCTTCTTTTATTTCAACATCTTTATCATTAAAAAAAGAATAACTATATCCGGAGTTCTCACTTAATTTTACAAAAACGTAATTTTCAGCATTATTTACTTCAATAGGAAAATTAGGCAATTCATTTTTTTCTAAAACTTTTTTCATATCTTTTAAGATATTAGTCCCGGAATCAGAGGCGTCAATTGCCAAAGCAATTTCCTTTGCAGTTCTTTCCTCAACTAAAAGCGTATTTGAGCTCTGCCTTGAAACAAAAACAAAAAGCATTACAATAAAAGCAAGTGTCAAAACCAAGAAAATCACATCGCTTATCAGAATATTTCCTTTCTTGCTTTTTAACAATTCAAATCTCCCCCTGTTTATTACCATAATCTTCCTCATGCTTTATTTATCCTCATTATTTTTATTATTAATATCAATTTTCGTCTAAGGCAAGGTTGAAAATTCCTTGCAATTCAGAGCCTTTAAGTTATTCTCATTATATGGATAAAATGCGGGAGCCATTGCAGTAATATCCAAATCTGTTGAAGCAAATCCTATTCCTCCGCCTGCCGCCCCTCCTCCAATAACCGCAACATATATTGGAATTGAAACTCCCCCCGTCGCAACCGCTGTAACTCCAGCCACTACTCCAATTCCAGCTCCTATAAATGTTCCCTTGCTCCAAAGTCCTTCCTTAGAAATTGAAGTCACCAAAGCATACCCCTGCTTGTTTCCAAAATCATAATTCAGCTCATTGACATTTACCGTCCCTTCCAAAGACTGAAAAACAGAATCCAGTGATGACAAGCCGTGCAAATAATAAAGCATTGTAGTCTTTCCATCCGGAGTTTTTTTATCGGCTAAATAAGTATAATACTCCTCAGCATTAATTTTACCCCACCCCTTGTCTCTTATATTATCATCAACATAAATCCTATTGCATATCGCGCAATAATTTGCTTCTGTCCCATAATTAGTAGGCAAATAGTCTACTTTTCCCTCTCCTATCTGATACCAACAATCATACATTAAATTAGCTAATTTCTCTTTTAATTCATCCTGATTTTTCACCTTTATTATCTGAACATTGCTCCCCGCCTCATCACATTTTCCACCCATTGACAAACAGACATCTTCAGTCTTACAATTTAAGCTTGTTCCTTTCCCCAATGCGCTTCCTCTTAATGCCACTGAATTCCTGCAGCTTTCTTTACCTATCTCGCTCCTTAAATTCAAAGTTAAAAAAAATATCAAAATAATAACGAAACTTACAATTAAAATTATAATTGTAACAATTTGCTGGCTAGTGAGTTCACCTCTTTTATTTATAGTAAGCCCGCCGCACCTATTTATCGTCAACGCCTTTTTACCCCAAAGCATATTTATTAATGCAAAAAGATATTATTAAACTTGTTGATTTTCCTACTTTCTATTCTTTATCTTTCTAAAAACAGAATTCATATTAAAAAATAAACCTCTTTATTAAAATATATAGCCCGGCTATCACAATGACAAAAAAAACCACCCATAGGATTATATCAATCAAATGCTCATAATCTCCTGTCAGTGCCCCTTTTTTTCCTTTCATAGTTATTTCTTTTTGATAGAAATTCCTCCTTCTTCTCTTTTGAATTCAATTCCAGTCACTCCATCTATCTTTATTTTCTCAAAGCCAATTATCTTTTCTTCTATTTCCTGGCAAACACCCGCAGAGTTGCATTTCTCTATCTGCTTGCTTAATCTTCCTGATTCCTCGCAAATGCACATGCATCCTTTTCCTAAACATGAATTCGGCCCCCCATCTGGATAATGCAGTAAAACCCATTTCTTAGGCTCATATAGAACATCTTCTGCCCTTTCATTTTTCACAGCCTCGCTTATCTTTTCTCCAACTCTCTCCAAGCCTCCTTCCGCTCTCTTCAAATCATTTTCATTTGAAAATGTAGCATATATATTAAATAAAAGAAATATTAAAAGCAATATGGAAATTATAGAAATTATAGTCTTCAAACTAAATTCGCCTAAAAAGCTTCCTTTTTTATTTTTCAAGCTTAATTCCTCCTTTTTTGTAAAACGCATTTCCTACTTTTTCAGCTCCATTCAAAACCAGTATCCCTGGATGCCCTGCAAAACTCTCTTCAAAAATCACAACCCTTCCATCTTTCCCTGTAACGCCAAGCTTATCATCCCAATTATACCATCTTCCATCATCTTCGTTTATAGCTCCCTTCTTCCAGTAATATCTCGTTTTCTCGCCATTAATAATTAAATACTGCTCTTTCTGTCCTGAAGATAATATTGCAACCTCATTTGTTTTATCTATCAGCTCCTTGTAATATTGTGAATTTAAGTCTTTTTCTTCCTCGCTTGGCCCCAAGTCTTCAAAATAAGGAAGAATATAATTTCTATATCCTGCAACAAGTCCAAATATCACAACTGCTAAAACCAGTACCGCAATCACTATTTTAATCACCTCATTTGTAGCTAATTCCGCCATCTTATCTGAATATATTCTTAATATAAGCCCCCATTGCGATTAGCTTGTCCTTCAATAAAAAACCAAATATCACGGCCAGGACAAGAACGCTTATTGCAATTATCCACGGAATCATCGTATCCCATGTTATTGTTCCTCTTTTATCTCTTTTTTCAAGCATAAATCTCTTTATTCATTAATATTATTAAATCTGTTGATTTACTAAATTCTTTATAATTTTATTAATTAATTTTAAACTGCTCTATAAAACACATAATTTATAACTCTTTCTTTCTTTAAAACCTATATCGCGAAAAGAGGCTATAATGAGAGAAATTAGTACAAAAGATATTTTAAATAAATACAGCAGGAAGATAGAAAACTCTCTGGGCAATGAAAATAGTCCTGAAAATATCTCGCAAGAATATCGCTCATTTAAATTAGAGTCAATTCATCATGATTCTAATTATGAAATCTGGGCTAAAACACTTGGCAATTTAATATCAATAAAAATTGCGGAAAAAGACAGGACTAAAATTGAAAAGCATCTTCAGATTGCTCATCTTGACATCTCCCCAGGCCAGGCCCTGACTCTCTCGGTAATTTCAATGCTCCTGACTTTTTTTGCCACCCTTTTAATCGCGGTTTCAATTTATTTAATTTCGTCTAAAGAAAGCATTATAGGAAATTTAGCCCTCTTCGGATTCCTTGGAGCCTTAGCTTCAATTTTTATCTTTTATTACTTATACACAATGCCTAAAAGACTTGCAAATCTTTGGAAATTACAGGCATCGTCTCAAATGGTTCCGGCAATTCTTTATGTAGTTGTTTATATGAAGCAAAATTCAAATCTGGAAAGAGCGATAGCGTTTGCATCAGAGCATCTTGAAGGCCCTTTAGCTTTAGATTTCAAAAAAATATTTTATGATGTAGAAATAGGAAAATTCTCCACTATTAAACAATCCCTGGATAATTACTTAGATTCATGGAAAGAGTATTCTCCTGAATTTTTAGAATCGTTTCACTTAATTCAATCCTCTCTTTATGAGCCTTCTGAACAGAGAAGAATCCAGGTCCTTGAAAAAGCTCTCCAGGTCATCTTAGACGGCATTTATGAAAAAATGCTGAAATACAGCAGAGAAATAAGAAGCCCATTAACAAACATTTACATGCTCGGCATTATCCTCCCTACCCTTGCCCTGGCTCTTCTCCCGCTAGCTTCTACTTTACTGGGTGGGATAATCCAATGGCAGCATATCTTAATTATTTTTAATATCATTATCCCATTTCTTGTTTTCTACATGGCTTCTGAAATCCTTTTAAAAAGGCCCGGAGGATATGGAGAATCTTCTATTTTAGAATTAAATCCGGATTATTATAAATTTATCTCTAAACAGCCTTATCTGAAAGCTCTTGCAGTAGCGCTTCCTCTTTTATTTATCGGGCTTATTCCATTTATTTTCCAGATAGATTTTTTAATAAAGCCTTTAGGATTAGAAAATGATTATACATTTTCTGATTTAGCTCTGGCAATCCCGGGATTTGCAGAAGCAAAATTTTTGATTTTAAAACTTCTGGAAATTCAACTCTGGGCCCTTTTGGCCCATTAGGGATAATTTTAAGTTTATTCATTCCTCTCTCAATAGCTCTCTTCTTTTCAATATCATACAAGCTAAAAACTCAAGAAATAATAAAAGCCAGAGAGTCAACAAAAATCCTGGAAGAAGAATTTACAAATTCATTATTCCAATTAGGAAACAGGCTGGCAGATGGAATCCCGGCCGAAATTGCATTCGGAAGAGTCGCGGAATCAACAAGAGGCCAGGTAACTCAAAACTTCTTCTCATTAGTTAATTCAAACATTCAACAGATGGGGATGTCCCTTGAAAATGCAATTTTTGACAAAAAAAGAGGGGCAATTACATTCTATCCTTCTTCTTTGATTTCCACTTCAATGAAAATCCTTATTGAATCAGTCAAGAAAGGCCTTCAAATAGCCGCACAGGCATTAATGTCTATTTCAGAATATGTTAAAAACATTAACAAAATTAATCGGCGCTTAAAAGACCTCTTGGCAGAAATAGTTTCAGATATGAAATCTAATATGACCTTTTTAGCTCCTCTTCTTGCCGGGATTGTAGTGGGCCTTTCTTCTATGATAACTTTAATTTTAAACAGGCTTCAATCCTTCCAATCATCTCTTGAGACTGCAACAGCAGAAGGAACAGTAGGATTGGGCTCAATTTCTCAAATCACCTCCATTTTCAATCTTTCCCAGATGATTCCTCCTTATTTCATCCAGCTCACAATCGGCATTTACCTGATTGAAATTGTCTTTATTCTCGCCTCAACTCTTGTAACAATAGATTCCGGAAAAGATAAATTAAAAGAAAAATACGACATTTCAAGATATTTGAAAACTTCCATATTCCTTTACCTAGCCACAGCACTTTTATCCACCCTGGCCCTTTCCCTGTTAGCAGCTTTAGCTTTGAAAGCTTTGTAATTATAATTATCTATAAGGTAATTCCTTGAATTCCTTTCCCATACTTTTTAATTTTTCTTCTATCTGAGCAATTCTTTTATCCAGTATGCCTCTCACCAGCAATAACCTTTCAAAATAGTGATGCTCAACAAAACTTTTTACTATTCTATGCTTCTGAATTGCTCTTTCTCTTCCTGCATGTCTGCACCCATCCACGATATAAGGTAACTCATTTGGGTCTTCTGCCATTACAATCAGATGATATCTATCATTTATTTCCAAGCACATCCTAAATAATTCCCTGACTGCTAACTTATCCCTTGGCTCAGTAGAATAAATTATCGCCGAAGCATAAAAATGAAATAGTGGTGCATCAGTTACAAAACCATCCCTGGCAATAGACCGTAATTCCTCTCTTTCCTGCTGTCTCCACATGTAAAATCTTTCAAATGGGGACCGATAATCTCCAAACTCTGATGATAATTTTCTATGCTCCTCAGAGATATAATCATAATCAAGCCCATGAATCTTTAAATGAGAAAACAATGCTGCTGAAGTAACAGTTTTCCCAGTACACTGTCCTCCGGCTAAAGCTATATTTAATTTGCTTTCCACAAAACTCATAAAAATCTCTTCATTTTAAGCTTTATTACAATAGGATATATGCTATAACGTATGCGATTTAACGAAGTTGATTTTTCAGAGCTGAAAAAATTGAGGCAACCCACAATTTTTTCCTCGAAAAATCAATTTGGGCGAACAAGTGCAACGCAGTGAGCCGTTAAATCGCTTGTTATACGCCCTGAACGAAGTGAAAGTGCAACGTGGTTTGACGAATGAAATGAGGAGAAAGTCGGCGGCGGGCGAACAATTATTCAGAAACACAGAATTTTTTATTAAAGTAACATTCCACAAGATTTTTAGTTGCCGGAAATAAATTATTAGGGATCATATCTTTTGTGAACCATTCCCACTTTTCCCAGTCTTCTGGAATAAGCACTTTAGGTTCACCATCAATTTTGACTACAACACCAATACCAAGGTAGTGATTACCTAATGCATAATTTGAATTTATGCAAATAATCTCATATTTTATGACATTACAGTTAAATTCTTGTTTAATATCTCTTTTTACGGCATCGCCAATTTTCTCATTAAATATGATATCTCTACCAGGTACACCATAAACCTGTTTGCCTTGATAATTCCATTTTTTTGTTAATAGACCAAGCAGAATTTTACCTCCTCTTACAACAAGAATGTCTACATTTATTCCAGGTGATTTCTCTGTCATAAAATATGATTATTAAAGCAGTTATAAAAATCTTTCGAGTGAGCCCGCCGCCGATTGCGTTTAACTTATAGGATTAACCGAAGCAAATTTCCCTCGAAAATCCGAGCCTCGAATTTTGAGGCAACCACAAAATTCAGATGTGTGAGGATTTTCAGAGATGAAAATTTATTTGGATGAAGCGAGGTGCAACCGAGCGTAATCGGTTAATCCTTGTTAATCTCGCCTGAATACTTGGAAGGATTGAGTTTTAGTGCAACGT
>CAZJEV010000008.1:0-20455 GCA_964545215.1 Candidatus Woesearchaeota archaeon | reverse complement strand
GAAAGCTATGATGAGAAGTTTGCAAGGATAGAGCAGGAATTGCAGGAACTTGAGACTATCATTTCATCAGAATTAATTAATTATCCGAATTTAATTCATATTCTTAAAAAAATAAATTATATTCTTGACTATCATCTTCTTAAAGAGCAGAAATTGTTTGCGCTTTTAGAGCAGCATAGAATAAAAACATCTTTAAAAGAACTTTTAAATGATAGATTAAACCTTAAAAAACATCAGGAAACCATTATGGGTGCGCTTTTATCAGGCTCTGATTTCAAGGTTCGTTCAGCACTTGAAAAATCAGGGAAAAATTTTATTTTAATTATTAGGAAGCATATTGAAGAGCAGGAATGGTTTTTTTGCTCCATTCCAGAAACTGAAATTGAAAATGTTCTTGTTTTAAAATCTACGCCGTCAGTAATGCCAAAGTCATGAAAACTTTTCCTCTACAGATAATTTTCGTTCTTTTCATAATTATTTTTGCCTTTTTCTATATTTTTTCCGGTAAGATTCAGGAAAATAGAGATTTAGTTTATCATCTGAATTCTCCTAAAATAATAGACGATAATCTTTTTAATTTTTCAAATTATAATTATGCCTTTGCTTTTGGTAAAAGCAATACATTAAATTTACTATCTTTAAAAAATTCAGAATTTTATTTTGATGGAATTGATGATTATATTGTCATCCCTGACAATGACAAGCTTAGTCCAAGCACTTCCCAAGCATTCACTATCTCCTTTTGGATTAATTTTCATAAAAATGACTTTTCTCCAAAAGGAAGCAAGAGTTACATTCAATTTTTAGGCAAGGCTTCTCCGGGCAATTATGAATTTTCTTTCAGGCAATTTAATAATTCAAATTCAGAAAATAAAAATAACAGAATTAGTTTTTATTTGTTTAATTTATCAGGAGGTCTTGGCTCTGGAAGCTTTATTCAGCCAATTGAATTAAAAAAATGGCTCTTTATAACGGCAGTTTATAATGGAACACATGTTTCAATATGGAAAGACGGCGTTTTGAAAGATACTGACGCGCTTTCAGATTATGGAATTCAGACAGGAAATGGAAAGGCTCCGATAATAATCGGAACTTTAGATGGAAAAAATTATTTCCAAGGAAAAATTAAGGATTTAAGAATTTACAATAAGGCTCTTGACGCAAAGGAAATAAATTATCTTTTTTCTCATAATGATTACTATGACGTAGAATTATGACATTTACAGAGTTTGTGAGTGTGCGAGGGTGGTCGGGGTTTGGATGGTGGAAATTTTGCAAAATTCCATTTTAATAAGAGAAATTATCGTAGTATTGTTTTAGTTAGTGGGGTTGGGGCTTTGTTTTAATCAGCTTAAAGAGAATTTTTTCAATTTTAAAAAATGATTATCTTTTAACCAATTGACTACATTTGGAAATATACGATTTGCGATCTCAAAATAATCTGTTTTATAATGAATCGCTATTTTTTTCTTTCCGTCACTGATGTAATTTATAGGTTTATATTTATTATCTTTCTTATCTAATTCATAGCGTTCATAGAATATAAATCCGTGAGCCCAGAGATTTCTGTAATCTTTCCTTAAAATTTTTATATCTCTTTTAAATTGTTGGAAGGATTTGTCTTTTGAATATTTGGACTTGATTTCGGAGATGAAAAAAATAATTCTATCAGAGAAATCCAATTTTTTAAATTTCTTTTTGATTTTCAATTTAGATTTGTTTTTATCAAAAAGTTGCTTTGTCACGAACTCGCTAAAAAACTGCTCTAGAATAGAAGAAAGATGAAGTATTCTTCCCCTAATCTTATGGACTTCTTCTAAATCTAGTATCGCTAATTGTTTTTCGCAATTAGAAAGTTTTTTAGAAGTAACTAAAATACTCATTTTATTAGATTACTATCCAGAACTAACAGTTACAACCCCATAACTTGCAGAAGTTGACTCACTATCAAGAGTTTCTCCATTCTCCTTTATTGTGACAGAGATAAAACCATATTCTTCTGTTTTTTGTATTACTGCCACAGCAGGCCAACCTGAAACCGTGTATGTTGCTGGCACAGTACCTTCCACAGTTCTACTACTGCCCCCACCACCAATACTACCTGTAAATTCTGTTCCTGAGGTTCCAGATAATTCAATTGTATAAGGACCAGAAGAAGTGCTTGATGAAAAAGACTTGAAGATAAAAAACAGAAAGATGGCCACTATTACAATAGCAATTATAAAATACTTATTAAAATCTTTTTGTGATTTCCAAACCGTACCTTCAATCATCACAGGTCCTTTTTTACTTCCAATTGCATAAGTATTTTTGCCCATAATTATTAATAAGAACCATCCATTTATAATGTTTTCTTCTCATCAAGGCCCCAACCCTTAGAAAAATTTGGGAGAGCGACAGCGAACCTCTTAACCTTTGTTATAAGAAGTTTCAATTTTCTTCTCGTTCGCTTATGGGTTAAGCAAAGTTTTTCTTTTGTATTTCACGATAATTTCTCCTAACTAGGGGGCACATTCACAAATGTTGTAGAACATAAATGATTCACCAAAATTATAGTATAATATGGCGGATAATTATTTAACAATGATTTTTACATACGATAATTGATATTATTTCTGGCAAATCAGTAATAATATTTTCTTTAATCTGAAAGAATTAATGTCTTTTATTATAAGTTGTCTATTACGATACTCTTCTTCTATTTATAATAAATTATTTTTTATAAATTATGAATGAGATTATCTACCAAATTAAATGCTTATTTTTAGAATTAGATGACAGAGCATAATTTAGAAAAAGTTGTTGTAATCGGAATGGGTTACGTAGGTTTCCCCTTGGCTTGTGCAATTGCAAAGACCGGAAAATATGAGGTTTATGGACTTGATACTGATTCAGGAAAAGTTGATTCTATAAACAGGAAAATTTCTCCAATTGATGACAAACGGGCGTTGGAAGATGTCAAAGAAGTTGAACTTCACGCAACATCTGATCCTTCGGTCATCAAAAATGCTTCTTATGTAATAATTTGTGTCCCGACTCCTGTTAATGGAAAGAAAAAGCCGGACTTAACTCCTGTCATAAAAGCAGCAGAAGTTATTTCTTCAAATATAAGAAAGAGTCAAAGTATTATTCTTGAATCAACTGTAAATCCGGGAGTCTGTGAGGAGGTTGTTTTACCAATTCTTGAAAAATCAGGCCTTAAAGGAGGAATAGACTTTGAACTTGCCCACTGCCCTGAAAGGGTAAATCCAGGGGATCTTAACTGGAATGTTTATAATATACCAAGAAATATCGGCGCATTAACTCAAGATGGAAGAAAAAGAATTGCAGATTTTTATAGGTCTTTTGTTAATGCTTCTATTAATGAAGTTTCATCATTAAAAGTAGCTGAAGCCACAAAAATTCTGGAGAATACATTCAGGGACGTTAATATAGCTCTTGTAAATCAAATTTCTCCGCTTTTTGACAGAATGGGAATAGACATAATGGAGGTTATTAAGAGCTCTTCAAATAAACCATTTGCTTTCATGGCGCATTATCCAGGATGTGGTGTAGGGGGCCATTGCATTCCAGTGGATCCATACTATTTAATTGATAAGGCAGAATCTTACGGCTTCAACCTAAGGCTTTTGAGAGCAGCCAGAAAAGTGAATAACTCTATGCCCGGTTATACAATAAGCAAGCTTATGATCGGATTGCAGAAAATGGGAATCTCGTCTCTTAAGGGAGTTAAGATCGGCCTTCTTGGGCTTTCTTATAAGGCAAACACTTCTGATTTACGGGAGAGTCCGGCCCTTGAAATTCAGAAGCACCTTAAAAAGCTTGGAGCCCATGTTCTTTCTTATGATCCTTACTGCCTAGAGAATTCAAATTCAGATTTTGAAACTATAATAAAAGAATGTCGCGGGTTATAATTGCAACTAATCACTCTATATTTTCAAATGTTTATAATTGGGAAAAAATAAAGGTTATAATTGATGGAAGAAACTGCCTTTCGAGAGAACAAGTGCCTTCTGATATATATTATGCTGCTATTGGAAGAGGAATTGATGGCATTGGAAAATATAACGGAAGAAAGAGGCAGGCCCCATATCCCGGGATAGAAAGAAGAATTTCAAAAATTCTATCAATAACAGGCCAGCCTTCAGTAAATTCTTCAGTTCATTCAACTTCAGTGATTCAGGCCAATGAAATTCAATGATTATTCAAAAAATAACAAAAAGCATGCTAAAAAGTATAGGAGTACTTTTAATTTTCCTAGCCTTGTTGTTTATCCTTTATGGCAAGTTTTTTAATTATGAAAATAAAAATCTTTCCCTGGCTGTTTATGGCCTTGCAACGACCTCTGTAATTTTTATGACTTTTCTTATTACTTATCTAAAATACAAAGACCCAAGTGAAACCATAAGAAGAAAATATCTTTCTTTAAATGAAAAGCCGTTTGTATCATGCATAGTAGCAGTTTATAATGAAGAAAAACTTATAATTCCATGCGTGCAGTCCTTGATTGGTAATACTTATCCAAATAAAGAAATAATTTTAGTAAACGATGCCAGCACAGATTCAACCAAAGAAAAACTGGAGCATTTTAAAAATAAGGAAATAAAAATAATTAATTTAGAAAAAAATGTAGGAAAGAAAAAAGCCATTATTCAGGGTGTTTTGCAGGCAAAGGGCTCTATTTTTGTCTTTACCGACAGCGACTGCATTCTTGCTCAAGATTCAATAGAAAAAGTTGTGGAGATTTTTGTGCATGACAAGAAAATAGGGGCAATTTCAGGACATGGCAGAGCTTTGAATGCGGATGAAAATCTTCTTACAAAAATCCAGGATTCATGGTATGAGACCCAATATTCAATTGAAAAAGCATTTGAAAGCGCATACGGAAGCGTCACCTGTGTTTCTGGCCCCCTGGCTTTTTTCAGAAGAGAGGCAATTTACAATTATTTTCCAGCCTGGGAAAATGACAAATTTTTAGGCAAGGAATTTAGATTTGCAACAGACCGCCAATTAACAGGGTATGTTTTGGGTTCTCCTTATATAGGAAAAAAACTAAAGAAGCAGTATTCAACCTCCCCATTTGTAAAAAATATAAATTACCCAGAAAAAGAATGGAAAGTCATATACTGCAGGTCTGCTAAAGTATGGACAAAAGTTCCCAATACTTTTCAAAAATTGATTAGACAGCACATAAGATGGAAAAAAAGCTTCATCAGAAATATCTTTTTCACTGGGAAATTTTACTGGAGAAAGCCGATTATTGCTTCTATGAAATATTATCTCGGAGTCTTGTTTACAATTGTAGGTCCGTTAATAGCTATAAGACATTTAATTTATCTTCCCCTCCAAGGCCATGCGCTTTCAGGATTATTTTATTTGAGCGGAATATTTTTTACGGGGGCGCTTTATGGTATAGCATTCAAGCTTGAAAACCCTAAATCTTACATCTGGATTTACAGACCATTAATGAGCATCATGTCAACCCTTATTTTATCTTGGCTTATCTTTTACTCTCTTTTCACTATAAAAACAAATATCTGGCACAGAGGATAAAATGGTAAAATTTCATAGCCTCCTTGAATTTATTGCAATTATTTTTATTTTTGGAATATTTTTAATTCTTTTTATATATTATTATTTTCCTATAAAAGACAAGATTGTTGAGACGCAGTTCGGAAAGGCCATGGACATTAACTCAAGAGTTTATGGAACAGTTGAAAAAAACCTTAATTTTTTTGGAATTTATGATTTTTTTTCAAGGGAGAATGCAGATCACGGGGATTTTTATTCTGACTGGAATGAAACCCAATTGATAGGGGAGGCAAAATCTCTCAACATAACAGAAGTCCAGGGAAATGAGTGTACATCAAGCGCGGTAGTTCTGAATTATCATGGTACTATGGGGAAGAAAAGCAGGACAAATAAGTCAAATAATCTTTACAGCATATCTGACCTGGATTTTAAGGAGCATATGTTCGCGCTAAAAAAGGCCGGCTATCAGACAATCTCTATTGCGGAATTTTATGCCTTTTTGAGGGGTGAGAAAAAGCTTCCTAGAAAATCTTTTTTGCTAACTTTTGACGATGGCATAAAGGAAAGTTATTATAATACTGACCCGATTTTGAAGGCTTTAAATTACAGCGCGGTCATGTTTGTTATTACAGGACAATCTCTTGAGAAAAACAGCCCATATTATCTTAATTCTAGGGAATTGCAGGAGATGCATGATACGGGGAGATGGGAGATAGAATCTCACGGTTATAAGGGGCACTTAAAAATTCCTATAAATGACAGCGGGGCTCTTGGCCCATTCTTTAGCAACAAGCTCTGGCTTTCTGATGAAGGCAGGATTGAAAGTAATGAAGAATACCGGAGTAGAGTTTACAATGACCTGAAAATTTCCAAAGAGCAGCTGGAAAAAGCTTTCAATAAGTCAGTGATCGGGTTCGCGATTCCTTTTGGGGAATTCGGGCAAAGAGACACAAATTACAAAGGTTCTGACAGGGTTATTACTAATTCAACTCAGGATTTTTACAGGCTTGTTTTCTACCAGTTCAAGCCAGCTATTAACAAGGACTTCAGAGCTAATTTTAACAATGAAAAGAAAAATTTTTATCTTGTCATGAGAATTTCAGCTGACTCAATTGGATCTTCTCATGCTCTTTTGGAGGAAGTTGAGGCTGCCCAGTCTGTTAATCTGCCATATTATGAAAAATTCAACAATGGGAAGAGATGGGTTAATGTCTGGGGCAGGGTTAATTTAACCAGCGAGCATATAGAAATTTACAATAATCCGGGCGGTGGAGGAGCAATGGTTTATCTGGATGGCTCGTACTTATGGAAAGATTACAATTTCAGCGTTTCAATAAAGGAGCATGATGTGCAGAAAATAATCCTTGCATCCAGGTTTCAGGATTCTTATAATTACGCGGGGTGCAAATATGTGAACAATTCTGTTTCAGTCCTTAAAGTAGTTAATCAGGAAAAGGAGGAGCTAAATGGAGTCAGGGTTAACGATGATGTAAGAGTCAGAAACTATTTTTCAGGGAGGCCATCACTTTCAGTCTCTGCAAAAGAGGATAAGATATCATGCATAATAAATGACTACATAATTACATCTGCATTTCTTAATGGCTCGCTTCAACATGGGGGAATAGGCGTTAGACTGGAGAACCCTAATTTAAGCCAGATAAACACAATCAGGTTTAGTGAGATTAGGGCTGAGCCCAACTAATTATTAAATTCAAGATTGTCAAATGGATTTTTTACTTTTTTTAACTGCTCTGATGAAACATGAGTGTAAACTTGTGTAGTGTTAAGAGAGGCGTGCCCCAACATAGCCTGTATTAGCCTAATATCTGTTCCTTGCTCAAGCAGATGCGTGGCAAAACTGTGCCTTAAAGTATGCGGGGTGACTTTGTTATTAATGCAGGCTCTTTTCCTTGTTCCAGAAATTATTTTCTGTATGTTCCTTGTCGTTAAAGGTTTTTCCTTTGAAAAAATATATTTATTTCCCCTGTCCTTTAAATATTCCTGAATTTCTTTAGACAAACTTTCAGAAATCACAAATAATCTGTCTTTTGCCCCCTTGCCTTTTCTGACCCATCCGGAATTATTTTCAAGAGCTATATCATCAACCTTTAAATTTACAAGTTCTGAAACCCTTAATCCAGAAGAATAAAGCAAAGAAATAATCAATCTTGATTTTATGTTATCAGCGGAATTTATCAAATTTCTCACTTCTTCTTTTGTCAACACTCCCGGCAGTTTCATGTCCTTTTTAGGAATTTTTATCTGCTCAAAATCTTTCTTTAAAACTTCAGTATAAAAGAATTTCAAAGATGCTGCAGCAAGCATAATTGTATTTTTGGATTTATCCTCAAAAAGCCCTGACAGATAAAGCTTTGCATCATCTTGATTTAGCTCTTCAGGATCTTTATTCGCACTTTTCAAAAATTTCTCAACAAAAAAACCATAATTTCTGACTGTCATGGGAGATAAGCCTCTTAATCTTAATTCACTTTTTAGTTTATCAAGCATTTCCTGCTCCCGCATTTTTACTTTTTACCTCTTTTCATTAATCTCTCAATAAGAATTAAAAAGAACATTTATTTAAAGCTTATGGCTTTCTTGCCTTCCTAAAAATAATTGCAGCATTCTGTGTTTTCTCGTTAATTTTAAATCAAAAGCATAAAATTCATAACCATCTTTTTAATTTGTATATGATTGAAAATTTCAATGTGCGGGGGTTCCTGAGTGGTCAAAAGGGCAGGACTTAAGATGTCAGTCTTTCGTTAGAAAGATTATAGTTCAGGATTTAGGAAATCCTGTGGCTTAGTGCCTTCGGAGGTTCGAATCCTCCCTCCCGCATAAAATATCTTTAGAAAATTTAAAAATTTCTTGAGACTTTAAGATAGCGTCTTCTTAATTTATTCAAACAGAATTTTATTTAGGTTTTATATTAATCTTGCTTAAAGGCTGAAATTCTTTCCATGCGACTTCAAACATCTGCTCCAAAGCTTTGGCAAAGAATTCAGTTGAGAGCCACACAGCAACATCATAATTTGGATGTACGGTCTTATCGTCAAGAAGCATAAACATCACTTCTTCTGAATCAACAATTGCAAACCTTGCCTGCAATCCAAATCCAGATATATTTCTTACTTCCCCTATTTTAGATAAATCTTTTGCAATCTTAATATTTTCTTGGGTTATTGGAGCCGCAATTCTAATAACAACTCCTCTTTTTTTGGCTTTTTCAAAAGCAGGAGCAAGAGCCTCTACTTTCCTATTTAACCCTTCAGTTGTTGTAATTAATGTTATTGTTTTTTCAGCGCTCCTTATCATCATATCAAGATGATTATACATATTTTGTCTCCCCCTTAAACTTCCTGACAAATCTGATGGCTCAACAAATTTCACGCCATTGGTAAATAAGGAGGTTAATTCATCAAGAACCGCATCATTCTTTAATTTTTCAAGCCTCTTGCTTTTTTCTTGCGCGTGCGTGATTAAATTTCTTTTTACTCTTTCTACTACTTCTTCTGGCTTTAAAGCCACAAATTTTATCGGCTTTCCTATTTTCATTACAATAAATCCTTTTTTTTCCAGGGATTCAAGAATGTCGTATGTTCTGCTTCTAGGAACATCAGAAATATTGCTTAATTCGCCCGCAGTAGAAACGCCGCGAGAAAGCAGAGCAGTCCATACCTTTGCTTCATATAAGTTAAGGTCAAAGATTTTTCTTAGTCTGCTTAAAAATTCTTCTTTAATTATCATAACCTGAATTAATCACCTGCCTTTTTAAATTCGTAGGAGTATTTAAATCTTTTCTAAATAATGTTCCTCAAGAATTACGAAACTTTGATGGAAATATTTTTTTCCTTGATAGTGAATAAAATCGGCTCTTTCATATTTTTATCTTCGGCAAATTCTATTTCACCTGAATTTGTTCTCTGCTTTAAAAAAATTAAATTCTGCTCAAACATTTTCTTTAGCTCATCACCGCAGGCTATTTTTAGATTTATCATCTGCCCTTTTTGCAATCCGAGCTTTTTTCTCTCTGCCTGAACTTTTCTTGCCAGCTCTCTTGAAAATCCTTCTGCTTCAAGCTCAAAAGTCATTTTAGTATCAAGCTCAACTTTATTTTCATCTGATTTTTTTGCAATTATTTTTTTTACATTTAACTGTCTTGCAATCAATTTCTGAATTGCAGGAGCTATTTTTTTAGGTGTGCAAATGACAGCAGAAGCAAGAGGCCATCTTAATCCGACTTTTGCTTTATCTCTTTCAGCCAAGCCAAGCTCAATTATTTTTAATGCAAAAACAAATTCCTCTTCAAGCTTTTTATTTATTTTTTTCTCATCATGTTTTGGCCATTCTACCAAATGCACTGATTCTTCTCTTACAAATCCCTTTTCTCTTAAATTTTGCCATATTTTCTCTGTTATGAACGGAGATATTGGCGCAAGCAGTTTTAGTATTGCAGAAAGGCATTCTGCTATGATTGCTCCAGAATCTTTATCCCTTGTCATTTGAATATATCCTCTTGACAGCTCATTAAGAATAAAATCTGACATCTCTTTCATTGCAATATTTGATTCAAATTTTTCAATATTTTCCTTATAATTTCCTGTCATGCTGTTCAGCCTTGAAATTATCCATTCTTCTTCTACCTTGCTCTTAATTTTCTCCTTAGAAATAAGATTTTGTAAATTCCATAAAACTATAAGTATTTTTCCTATCTCTTTTTTGGCATTTTCAATGTTGAATTTCTGAATTTCATAAGGCGCAATATCCCAGCATAAATAATATCTTAATGCATCTGAGCCTAAAGCATCAACAGCTTCCTCTCCCAATATGACATTTCCAAGGCTTTTGCTCATTTTTTCCCCTTTGCTGTCTGTCACCCACCCTATCATGCTTACAGATTTATAAGGAGCTTTTTCAAAAATCGCGCATGAGCAGTACATCAAAGAATAAAACCATCCTCTTACCTGGTCCTGAGCTTCATTTATTCTGTCAACCGGGAAATGTGATTCAAACAGCTCTTTGTTTTTTTCAGGATAACCTATGCTCGCCCATGGCGCTATCCCAGAATCAAACCAAACATCCAAAACTCCTTTAATCTTTCTCATTTTTCCTCCGCATTTTTCGCAGTTAAAAGAAATATTTTCAACAATGTGCAAATCATCTATTCTTAATCTTGACAAAACTTCCAGCTCTTTTTTTGAGGATATTACTTTTTCATTTCCGCACCCGCATTTCCATACAGGAATAGGAATGCCCCAATATCTCTGCCTTGAAATATTCCAGTCTTCTGCATTTTCAAGCCAGTTTTTAAATCTTTCTCCTGCGAATTCAGGCATCCAGCTGACTTTTTTGTTTTCCTTAAGCATGAGCTTCTTTATTTTATCAACTTTCAGGAAAAGCTGTCTGCTTAATTTAAATATCAGAGGATTTTTGCATCTCCAGCATAAAGGATAGCTATGAATTATTGTTTCGTGTGCAAGCAGTTTTCCTTCTTCTTTTAATTTTTTTATTATTTCTGCATCTGCTTTTTTTACAAACCCTGAAAACCCGGATTCTGGCGTGAAGTTGCATTCATCATCTAAAGGAGAAACTGCCGCAAGCTTATAATGCTGTCCGATAAGAAAATCTGTTTTTCCGTGCCCAGGAGCGCAATGAACTGCTCCTGTTCCATCATCAACATTCACAAACTCTTCAAATACATCTTTTCCTTCTATTTTCTTTTTAGTCCTTAATTTTGAAGCAACTCTTTCTTTTAATAAAGGAATTGATGCTATAATTTCATGAGCTTTTCTGTTTCCTTTTTCAAGCTCTCTCTGCAGGGGAATATCAAGGAGTGGCTCATATTTCTTTCCCAATAATTTTTCTCCCCTGAATTTTTTTAATATTTTATAGCCAAATTCTAATTCAGATAATTTCTGCAGTCTTTTCTCTGCCAAAATAATCTTAATGCCGTTTATTTCAGCAGTTACATAATCTTCTTTTGGTGCAATTGCAACCGCAGTATTTCCGGGAAGTGTCCAGGGAGTTGTCGTAAAAACAAGGAGATGCTCATCTGAATTTCTAAGCCTGAACATTACATAAATTCCGGGGTCAGAGACATTTTTGTAGCTGTCAGTAATCTCATATCCTGCTAAACTAGTTTGACAATGAGGGCACCACATAACCGGCTTTTCCCCTTCATAAACAAGCCCCTTTTTATGCATCTGCGCAAAGCTCCACCATCCAGATTCTATGTAATAATCCTCATAGGTCAAGTATGGCTCTTTCAAAGCATATAAGCTTCCAAGTTTTTTATAAACTTTCATCCACAGCTCTTTGTTTAAAGCAGCATTTTTCCTGCATTCTGACATAAACTTATTAATTCCAAATTTCTCAATGTCTTTCTTATTTTTTAATTCCAGTTTCTTTTCAACCATGTTTTCAACGGGCAAGCCATGAGTGTCAAAGCCTGGCTGAAATAATACATTGCAGCCTTTCATAAGATTAATTCTTATCGTAATATCCTTAAAAATTGTATTTTTAATATGCCCGACATGGGGGATGAAATTAGCATATGGCGGGCCGTCAAGAAGCCAGAACTTCTCTCCTTTTTTGTTCAGCATTTTCTCGTGAATTTTGTTTTTTTCCCAAAAATCATGCATTTCAGCTTCTATTTTTTTAAAATCCATGCTTTAATTTCGCCTCCAATGCTTTTATACCTTGCCCTATCAATCTAAAAAAATCAAGTTCAAACCTGAATTTAAATATATTTATCATAAAAAAGAAAAAGCGGAAAAATAATCCGCTTAAATAATGCTGATTGGAGAAATAATCCCTATATTATTTCTTATTTCAGCCATCTTTTATACTGGCTTTTAAGCTATTTAAATCTTTTTTCTCTGATAAGTTCATTAATAACTTCTTTTAAATCATTTAACGCATTTTTGAAAAATCTTTCAGAAAGCATAGACGGAATATCAAATAATATATAAAAAATCCATAAATTTATCTTTTTAATGCCGGATTTTCTTAAAATAATCTTTATTTCAGAATTATCACGAAATTTCCTATCTCTTATTTTTATACTTAATGCAGTTGTAGTCGGGCACATTTTACCATCTTTAATAAATGGTCCGTAGCAGACTTTATTAGGTAAAAGCCTGCCTTTTAATGTTTCAAGCTGTTTCTTTGAAAGGTCAAGAGCACGGATATTATTTTGATAAATATTTTTTAACAATCTCATTTAGCCTTCACCCATTTTTTATCATAACTCTTCACATAAGAAATTAAGCTGGTTATCATTATAAAAAAACTTGCAAATCCCTCTACTTTATATCCAAATAAAAAAAAGCCAATTCCAAGGATTAAAAATCCAATTATCAATATTTTAAACCATTTTCTTCCCTGAACAAGCTCATCTCTGCACAGCCGTGCTATTAAAAATCCTGACGGAATTGCCAAAGCCAATATTAAAATTTCAATTACCATTTTCTCTCTCTATGATTTCAATCTGTTTAATAAAATCTGAATAAGTATTAGAGTTGATATAAAATCCCCCGCTTATGAGAGCTTTAAATATTTTTCTTGCTTTATCAGGGATTATAAAACCTTTTTTTAGACTAATCAGAATTATTCCAAGTGTTCCAATAGGCTTTATATTTAAAGATTCAGCAAAGAGCCTTGCTCTTCTATCATCAGTTATCAGAAAACGTATTTTTTTCTCAATGCAGTATGAGATTGCGGATCTTTTCCCCTTACCACAAGATATATCCAATATCTTTTTAACTGCAATTCTTTTTAATAATTTCTTAAATTCTTTTTTGATAATATTATTTTCTGGAGATTCTTTACTAAATAATTCATTATATACTTCAGATGTAACATAAATTTTTTTAAAAAAGTTCTTTAATAAATCAAATCTATTTACTTTTGCAAGGAATAAAATTGAACTTGTATCGCTTACTGCCTCTTTCTTCACCATTCTTCAATCAGCTTTATATCTTTAGCTAATTCTTCTTCGTCATAATTTAGCGGAACTTTCTTCTGCTTTAAAAGCTCTGGGACATCCCATACGCTTATTTCTGCAAATTCTGCCAGCTGTCCAAAAGAGAATTCGCCTTTTTTATATTGTTCAACAGCATAATTTTTTTTCCATTCAGCTATTGCCGAAGATAAAAGCTTTCTTACAGTCGTAGAAGTATCTACCTCTTCAACTTCAGATATTTTTTTTAAATTCTTGACAAATTTTTCCGGTAGCCTTGTTGTTAATATTTTTCCCATATTAATACATTATAATACAATGTATTATTTAAGCTTTTCTATCTCAGTTATTTTATCTGCATAGATTTTTTAGCTATATTATTAAATGAATGTATTAAACTATTATTAAAATATTTTTCATATTTTATCAATTTCTTCCGCAACTTTAAAGTCAAGGTCTGTCAATCCCTTTTCAGAATGAGTTGTTAAAGTTAAATGAACATGATTATAATCTATTAATATTGTCGGATGATGAGCATGCTTTTCAGCAATATTGCCTATTTTATTTATGAAGTCCAGGGCCTGCTTAAAATCATTAAACATTAAATCCTTTACAATTGCATTTCCTTCTAATGCCCAATCCTGCAATTCTTGCATCTTATTTTGTATGTCTTCAAGAGTCAGCATGTTTTTATAAAAATTAAAGAGTTAATAATGTTTGCTTTTGTTGTTGCATGCTGTTCTCCAATCACTAAATTTTATTCTCTCTATCAGCTTCATTAAAATCACTCAATCCAGACATTTGCATCTGGATGATGAGTTATCCAGGCAAACCAAAATGAAACAAATCCATGCGCTCTTTTTCCAGTGGTTTTGTCAAAAATAATAATTTCCTTGTCCTCATTAATTTTAATTTCCAATTCATGCCCTGCGACATTATCATTTAACTTTCCTTTTTCAATTAAATTGTTATAATGATACGCTTTAAATGTTCCGTCAATGGATATTCCGTAAATAAGCTCCTTGGCAGAAAGCCTTTTATCTGTATTTTTCACAGGAAAATAAATCTCTTCTTCATTTTCGTAATTTCCATAAGGATTTAATGTATAACTTCTTTTATGCCCTGTTTCAGTTGAAAGCACTTTCATTTCTTGGTATAATTTTTTAGCTTCCCCAAATTCTAAAATAGAAGAAGGATAAATTTTAAGATAAGTTCCCTTTAATTCGCCTTTTATTGCTCCTCCTAAAACCTGACTCCATAAGGAATCTGTCTGCCGGTCATACATTACAAGATTTGACTGATATAATTTTCCTGATGTTCCAAAATCCAGAATCTTACCATTAATTTCTCTTTCAAAAACAATCCCTGTTGCACATAATGGGCAGTAAGTTATAGTCAATGGCTTTCCTCCTATTTCATCATTAACAATCTCGTGCCAGTTTAAAATATTATAAGGGTAGAATCTAATGTCATTATTTACTTTTACTAACAATCCAGGTGATTTTTCATTAAGAAAATCAGCTTTTTCCGGGCTTATAAATTTTGGAGCGTCAATTGGCGGAATTCCGTCTCTCCCAGGCCCTCCTGAGATAATTTCATCTTCCGGAACATCTAATTCGCTTCTTTCACTAATATTGGCTTTTTCAATATTAATTTTTTCAGATAAAAAGATTTTATTATTGTTAATTACCAGAGCCAAGGCTATCACCACTATTAACACAATTATCCAAATTAAATGTTTGCTGATTGCAGCCATGTTATAAGTAAATCAAAAACCTTTAAATAAATGATGTAATCGGTGTTAACACAACCATTAAAAATGAAATTATCCAGATTTTATTATGAAGGAAACGCTGTTAATAAAGAAAACCTGGCTCAATGTTTTCAGCAATTGGAAATATTTAATGCTTGCAATAATAATTGCATTCGCTTTTTATTTAATTAATGCAATAATTTTGCAGTGGAAAAATATTGTTTCATTCGGTTTAAATTTTAGTTTTTTATTCAGCGGAATTTATTATATTGTAACATTGACGACTTTTGTCAATTTGCTCATATTAAGCGTTCTTACCGGTTTATTGATAACTCTTCTTGTTTATAGATGGGATAATATAGGATATAAAGGTAAAATTGGCTTTTTTCCATCAATAGGCCTGTTTCTCGGGATTTTTGTTCCGGGATGCGCTACATGCGGAATAGGCCTGGCAGCTTCGTTAGGCATAGCATCAAGCCTGGCTGTATTGCCTTTTAAAGGCGCTGAAATATCTTATTTAGCAATGGCGATATTGCTGCTTTCAATTATTAATTTATCATTAAAGCTGTCTACTGAATCCTGCAGATTAAATGATTAAAAAGTGATTTTTTTGCAGTCGTGTAATTCATCCCCAATAATTTTTCCGCATACTTCGCAATGCAATTTTTCTTTCCTTATGATGCTTAAGACTCTCTTTATCTCTTTTATCGCGCCAATATTATTTTTTGCAATTGTCCTGCATGATTTTTTTATTTCTTGCATAGCTTTCTCATGCAGTTTTATCTTTGCAGCCCTTTTCTTTTTAATATATTGCGATATCGCGGACTTGCTTATTCCAAGCATATTTCCAATTTTTTCATAGCTTATTTTATAATCCTTTGATAAGCAGACAGCTATTTCTCTTCTTATTGCAGGTATAATATACCATACTTCTATCTCTTGAGGCAAAGAGTACATTAAGTTAACAGGTGTTAACGCTTATTAAATCCTGCTATAAGAAAATAAGATAAAAATTATAAACCTATTTTCTATAATAAAAATATGAACCCTGAATTGACAAAAGATAATGAAAAACTCGTAAAAGAGTTTGGAGCTAGCCTGGCTTCCAGTTTAAGAGATATTCCAGACTTTTACACTTTTAAGAAAGGCCTTGTTTATTCCCATAGAGATTTTGATAAATTTTTTAAAGCTTTGAAGAAGGGAGAAAAATGCGCGATTGTTTCTGGTTTTAACGCTTCCGGAACAATTCATATAGGGCATAAAGCCCTTTTTGACACAAATCTTTATTTCCAGAAAGAATATGGAATTCCAGTGTTTATTCCGATTTCAGACGATGAATCTTATTTATCAGGAAAAGTAAAAAATCAGGAAGAAGCCCTTAAAAATTCCCTTAAACTTGCTCGGGAATTGTTAGCTTATGGCTTTGACCCTGAAAAAACATATTTCATTATAGATCAGATTTATACAAATATCTATAATTTAGCAATTAAGCTTTCAAGAAAAATTAATTTGTCAGAAATTAAAGCAACTTACGGATATAAAAATGAGGAAAATATAGGCCTTCACTTTTACCCAGCTATTCAGGCCGCGCATATTTTATTTCCGCAGGAAAAATTTAATATCAAGCATGTTTTAGTTCCAATTGGACCCGATGAAGATGCTCACATCAGGATTTGCAGAGATATTGCTTCCCGGGCCGGCTATGAAAAACCTTCAATTCTTCATTTATCTTTCATGCCCGGGCTTGATGGCGAAAAAATGTCAAAATCAAGGGGTAATGCGATATTTTTTAACGAGCCTATTTTGCAGATAAATAAAAAAGTAAAAACTGCCTTTTCAGGGGGGCAGAAAACCCTTGAAGAGCATAGAAAATTAGGAGGAAATCCAGATGTGGATATATCATGCATTTATCTTTCTTCTTTATTTTTAGATGAGAAAGAAACTAATAAGTTATTTCGGGATTACAAATCTGGAAAAATCACGAGCGGTGAAGTAAAAAACATGCTGTTAAAAAAATTAACAAAATTAACAACCTCATTCCAAGATAACATTAAAAAAGTCAAGCAAAAAGACCTTGATAAGGCAATTTTAAAAAATGAGCAAAAATAATTAATTTCATTTTTTAATCTTTAAAACAACTTTCCCTCTTGGATGCCCGATTCTAACATGCTCTAAAGCATTTCTAGTTTCTTCCAAAGGAAAAGTTTTATCAACATGCACTTTTATAACTCCTAAATTAACAAGCTCGGCCAATTTATTCAGCCTTTCATTATTCACTTCCGTCATTTGAGCCATAGATTTTACTCCATATTCTTTTATTAATTTCTTGTCAGGCTGCTCAAGCATAGAAACAATAATTCCATTCTTTTTCAATACTTTAAATGATTTTTTATAAGTTTCTCCCCCAACTGTATCAAAAACTGCATCATAATCCTTAAGCAATTCCTCAAATCTCTGCTTTTTGTAATCAATAGCTTCGTCTGCTCCAAGTTTTTTTACAAATTCCAAGTCATCACTTCCGGATGTTGAAGCCACATATGCTCCTAAATGCTTTGCTATTTGAATTGCAAATCCTCCAATTCCTCCAGCTCCTCCATGAATTAAAATTTTTTGCCGTTTTTTCAGTTTAATATGCTCATATAAAGATTGTAAGGCGCTTACTCCTGCAAGAGGCAAACCGGCAGATTCAATATGACTTATATTCCCAGGTTTTTTAGCAATAAATTTCACATCTGCTGAAGCAATTTCAGCGAACGAGCCGGAGCCGCTTCCTAAAGCACTTGCAGTGCCATATACTTCGTCGCCTTCTTTAAAATCCAAAACCCCGACTTTTTTTATGAGCCCTGAAAAATCTCCTCCTAATGTAAACGGAAACTTTAAAGGCATCAAGTTTTTAAAAAAGCCCTCTCTTAATTTCCAATCAAAGGGGTTAATTCCAGATGCATGCACTTCAATTATAACATTTCCCGATGAAACTTCTGGCTCGGAAACCTCATTAATCTCAACCACATCTGTGCCGTATTTATTAATCTGTGCCGCTTTCATCTTTTTATTAATGCTTTATAGTATTTTAATCTTTGGAAGATTATTGCTCTTAAAATTTCTTAGCAGTTCTTTTCAACTCGCTTAATTTTAATGCAGTAAATTTTCTTAATGGCTTCCAATATCCGTCATAATTTTCATACTGAGAAAATTATTTTTGCGTAAACTCCCTACTTTAGATGATATGAGAATTCTTATTCCTTGGAAACTTTAGAAGCTTTAGGGCCTTTATCTCCTTGTTCTATCTCGAATGTGACCGAATCGCCCTTGCTAAGAAAAACTCCAGATTTCAACCCTGTGCTATGGACAAAATATTCCTTTCCGTCTTCGCCAGCTATGAATCCAAAACCTTTCATTTCATTGAAAAATTTTACTTTACCTTTCATTTGTATAACCTCCCCGATTCTATAAGTCTAGATAGAGAGAATATAAAGGTTTGCTTTGTGACTTTGGAAGAAGCCCGTAATAATATGTATTTATAGAAAATAAAACTTATTTCCCCTCACAATTCTCAAAGCCCGGCTTTATGCTTTACTAAATTAAATGACTACAAACTCCAAAATGTAGCCACCTAATGCCCTGCTTTATGCTATTCACAAAATCAATTAACTTTGAATAGGAATATTTTGTTTTTTTCATTTTAATTCCTTACTGAGCTAAAAGCTATTGATATTTAAGAATATATTGCTACTTTGAGTCTTTGAAAAATGCAAAAAAGAGTTACGCCCGGACCAGGATTTGAACCTGGGAATCCTTTCGGAAATCGGATTAGCAATCCGACGCAGTAACCGCTGTGCCATCCGGGCATAATGAAAGACAGAGTAAGAGACTTATAAGCTTTATTATCTATTTATCTAATTAAACCATTTTATCAGGCCAATAATGTTAATTACCAAATATGAAACAGAAAGGAAAAGAAGGCCATAATGCTTGTGTTTCCACGAAAAAGAGACCCACAGTACATTAGCAACAACCCATATAGGATATCCTTGCCAGGACTTAAATGCAATAAGCAAGGCCCCAAGCAAACTTAAAACAGTAGCGCACCATTCAATAACATGATGAA
This sequence comes from Candidatus Woesearchaeota archaeon, assembly GCA_964545215.1. Classification (GTDB taxonomy): domain Archaea; phylum Nanobdellota; class Nanobdellia; order Pacearchaeales; family GW2011-AR1; genus VGKP01. Next base: position 1,102 of record CAZJEV010000008.1, on the reverse strand, counting down.
TAAGACTTTTCTCAATTCTATAAGCCTTATAATATAATCCTTTATTTTTTGCCATCTTTGCCTCTTTTTTCTATTAAGATACCAGCCTTATTCTCTTCTCTTGGAATCCAGATTAACTTAACTTTCTTTTTTTCCAAAAGCTTTTTTGCCTTTGCATTTAATTCTCTTAAATGCAGATAATTTATTTTCCATCCCTTTAATAATTGATTAACAACTAATTGCGAATCGCATAATATCTCATCTCCATCTTTTGCATATTTTTCAAGTGCAATTATTAAAGCAAGGTATTCCATCTCATTGTTTGTTCTTTTTTCTTTTAATCTTATTATTTCTTCCTTTCCAGATTCTGTAACTATGGCTGCTTTTGATTCTCTTCTGTTCCATCCTGAACCATCAATGTAAATTCTCATGTTGCAAAATTAAAACCTTTATCTATTATCATAATCTATCTCTATCAACAACTTTCTTATATTTATTAATTCCATAAAGCTATTTTTTCTTAATATCATGTATATAATACAAAGCAGATATAAATCCTGTAATAGAACATACAACTGCCAGTATTACGGCAGGATAAATCCATTGAGGATAATATACGCTTAATAGCAAGGAAGGAAGTGCAAGGCCTTGTATTGTCGTTGTGGCTTTTGCTATATATCTTGCATGAGGTAATGCATTTCCTGAGAAAAATGCAATTAATGCAAATGGCATCGCTATAATCTCCCGTGTCATAATCAATAGAAGCAGAACTCCATCATACCATCTTAAGCTTCCTTCCAAACCGAAAGCAATTACAAAAGCCAAAGCAGTGCCTATCCAAAGAAATCTGTCCGCAATCATATCTGCCTTCCTTCCAAACTCGCTTACCCATTTGAATCTTCTTGCCAATTGCCCATCAAGAAAATCAGTCAGTGCAGCTATGGAGAATATAATTATTGTATAAATTATATTGGCTTTTGTAAATATTAAATAAATAACTACAAAAGTGAGAATTATCCTGCTTATGCTAAGCATATTTGGAATATTTTCCGCAAATAAGTCTATTTTCTTTTTCATTTAAATACAGAGATAACAAGCTTTAAAAGGTCTTTCCTCAATTTCT
>CAZJEV010000007.1:21422-23744 GCA_964545215.1 Candidatus Woesearchaeota archaeon | reverse complement strand
CTCCGTAATTCATTCATTGGCTTAAAAGCCAAGGATTTCTTACGGAAGGATTAAATATAAATATAAATAAGAGAGATATTTATTACTTAAGTTTCTTTATTAAGAAGATGGCAGAGATAAAATATATACAAAAACCGCATATAGATGAAGAAGTTTTTGAATCACTTAATCCGGTTGTAGCTGGATGGTTTAAAGAAAAATTTGGAAAATTCAGCGATTCTCAGAGATACTCTATGATTCCGATAAGAGACCGAAAAAATATTCTTTTATGCTCGCCAACTGGCTCTGGCAAGACTCTATCTGCATTCGGCTCTATATTAAATTATCTTATATCGTTAGATGAAAAAGGAGAATTAGAAAATAAAACATATTGCGTATATATTTCTCCTTTAAAATCGCTCGTAGGTGATATTGAAGTTAATCTGAAAAGACCAATGGAAGAAATGGAAAAAATTGCTGGAAGAAAATTTAATATTAACATAGCTATGAGAACAGGGGACACAACTGCATCTGAAAGGCAAAAAATGCATAAAAAGACCCCGCATATCCTCATTTGTACGCCTGAAACATTGGCTATACTGCTGACGACCTCTAAATTTGTTGAGAAGTTTAATGCCTTGGAATTTATAATAGTAGATGAAATTCATGCTTTGACTAATAAGAGAGGAGTTTATTTATCTTTAACTCTTGAAAGATTGTGCAATTTCAGCTTGATTGAACCCGTAAGAATTGGATTATCGGCCACTATATCTCCTCTTGAGGAAATTGCCAGGTTTTTAGTTGGGAAAAGCAGAGATTGTCTAATTGCAAATGTTGAATTAAATAAGAAAATTGACATTTCGCTTGATTTTCCTGGAGAAAATATTCTTGAGGCGGAGAATATAGAGAGCCAGAAGAAATTGTATAAGATGTTGGATAAACTAATTGACGAGTATAAAACAACTTTAATATTTACAAATACTCGTGCTGCAACTGAAAGAATTATACATTACCTTGACTTGCATTTTCCTGGAAAATATATTGGTTTAATAGGGGCGCACCATAGTTCAATGAGCAAAGAAAAGAGGTTTGAAATAGAGGATAAATTAAGAAAGGGAATGTTAAAGGTTGTTGTTTCATCTACTTCGCTTGAACTTGGAATTGACATTGGAAGTATTGATTTAGTTATTTTATTAAGAAGTCCGAAATCAACATCCAGGGCGCTGCAAAGATTAGGTCGTGCCGGCCATCAGTTGCATGCAAATCCAAAAGGAAAATTTATTGTTCTTGATAGGGATGATTTAATAGAATGCAGCATTTTAATGAAAGAAATGATTGAAAGGAAAATTGACACGGCTGAAATTCCTGGAAATTGTTTGGATGTATTGGCACAGCAAATTTATGGAATGGCAATTACAAGAATCTGGGATGTAAATGAAATGCTTGAAACAATAAGAAAGAGCTATTGTTATTGTGAATTGACAAAGGAAGATTTTTTGGATGTTGTCAGCTATCTGGCAGGAGAATACGCTTTGGAACATAGGAATGTCTATGCAAAAATATGGTATGATCCTTCTAACGGACAAATAGGGAAAAGGGGGAAATTAGCAAGGGTTATTTACATGACTAATATAGGGACAATTCCTGAAGAAGGTTTTGTAAATGTGGTAGTTAGTTCGGGAGAAAGCAAAGGGCATATTGTAGGAAAGATAGATGAATCTTTTTTGGAAAGAATGAAGAGAGGAGATATTTTCGTACTAGGAGGGCAAAAATATGAATTTCTATTCTCTAAGGGTATGAAAGCATATGTTAAATCAGGGGTGACTAAAAATCCGACAATCCCTTCATGGTTTTCAGAGATGCTGCCTTTAAATTTTGAAGTTGCATTGGAAATAGGAAGATTTCGCAAATTGATTAAAGAAAGATTAAATGACAAAAAGAAATGTATTGGGTTTATTATGAAATATTGTTATTGTGAAGAATATATTGCTGAAGAAATTTATGATTATTTTTATGAGCAGAGCAGGTTTTCTATAATTCCTGATGATTCGTTGATTGTTGTTGAGAAATTCAAAGAGGAAAAAGAGTATTTGCTCTTTCACACGCTTTTTGGAAGAAGGGTAAATGATGCGCTTGCTCGTGCTTATGCATATGCTGCCGCCCGCTTGAGATACAGAGATGTTGAAATAGGAATTAGTGATAATGGATTTTTTATTTCCTGCGTACAAAGAGTAAATGCTTTACAGGCTTTTAAATTAATAAAGAGCAATCAACTAAGAGACATTTTGAAACTGGCTTTGGATAAAAGTGAAGTTCTAAAAAGAAGGTTTAGACATTGTGCTG
>CAZJEV010000007.1:0-21412 GCA_964545215.1 Candidatus Woesearchaeota archaeon | reverse complement strand
ATTAGTGATAATGGATTTTTTATTGCGGGTGAAAAATTAGATGAAAATAAAATAATGGCTCTTATAAAAAGCAAAGAAATACGCGAAGTTTTAAAAGAAGCAATTGAAAAGACAGAGATTTTGCAAAGGAGATTCAGGCATTGCGCTGCTAGAAGCCTGATGATTCTTCGTAGTTACAAAGGAAGAGAGAAAAGTGTTGGGAAACAGCATATGCATTCTGGATTTTTATTGCATGCTGTAAAGAAAATAAGCAATGAGTTTCCCATCTTAAGAGAAGCTAGAAGAGAAGTTTTAGAGGATTTAATGGATATAAAGAATGCTGAAAGGGTTTTATCTTGGATAGAATCCGGGCAAGTGAAAGTTAAAAAGATAAATGTTCCGATTGTATCACCTTTTGGAATCAATTTAATGATGCAGGGGCGCTCGGATCTGATAAAGATGGAAGACAGAGCTTCTTTCTTAAAAAGAATGCATGAACTGCATTTGAAGGTGATTGAAGGGAAAACAAAATTATAAAGATTTAATTAGACCTATTTTTTAAGAGTTTTATGGAAAAGATAAGTTATATAGGGAAATGCCTGCTGATTCAAAAGAGTGAAAAGAGAGTTCTTATAATTGGAGACGTGCATTTAGGAGAAGTTGGAAAAATGGGGATTGGTGGAATTGACCTGGCTGGAAGAATGTTTAATGAGATGATTTCAGAACTGGATAAGGTGTTTGAAAAAATTGGAGAAATCAATAGGGTTAATGATAAAAGATTAAATGCATCTAAAGATAAAATAATTAATGATAATTCTCAAGCGTTGTTAAGCCGGAATGACCGGGTTGCAGTAAAAGAAAATAAAGACGATGTTGGAGTCAATGTAAAAGAGAAAGATAAGATTATTAATAAAATAATTCTCCTTGGAGACTTAAAGCATGAGTTTTCTGGATTGACAAAAGATGAAAGAAACGAGCTGGTTAATTTTCTTGGATATTTGGAGAAAAAATGCAGAGAGATTATTGTAATAAGAGGCAACCATGATAATTATTTGCTTAATATTATTGCAGGGAAGGGTATAAAGCTCTGGGATTTTTATAAATGGAAAGAATTTTGTTTTTCGCATGGCGACAGGAATTTTAAAGAAATTTGGGATAAGAAAATTAAATATCTGGTAATTGGGCATTTGCACCCTGCAATTGTTTTAAGAGATGGAATAAAGGCTGAAAAGTATAAATGTTTTCTTGAGGGTAAGTTTAAAGGAAAAAAGATAATTATTGTTCCGAGTTTTATTGAAATTGGAGAGGGTGCAAACATCCTGGAAATTATGAATGATAGTAGTTTAATTTGGAAATTTGCTCTGAAGAAATTTAAAGTTATGGTAATAAATGAAAATCTGGAAGTAATTGATTTTGGTAAATTAGCAAGATTAAAATAAAATTTATTTCTGCTGATTTGGTAATCTTGGTATCGGGATAGGAGAAGGAAGGTTAATTTCGTCCGCGAGAGATGCTGCCTTAAGGGAGCATTTTCTTAAAAGAAAATTGGAAACTTGAAATTTTATCTGTGGGGGAATCTCTTTCTTTTTCCACATTTTTAAGATGTTTTTAGATTCTTCTGGGTTTACCGATGCGATAACTTCGCCAAGAAAGGCAACTTGTGAGCTATTTGCGTCGTTTGCGTCTCTTTTCTTTTCTCTCTTGTCTTTTTCCTCATAGTCAATTACAAAAGAAAAGGAAAGTTTCATAGTGTCCTGATTTCCTATAAACTCAATCTTATTCTTTTCAACTGAAGTTATCTCTATGTTTGTGTTTATTGAAAAAGGAGGTTTTAAATCTTGCTGTTTTCGTGCAAAAATTTTATTAAAATTTAATCCTATAATATTCATATAAGGATTTGATAACAGGTATTTTTAAATTTTGTTATTGGGATAGATCTTCTTCAGAAACTACAACGAAATCGCCAACCGCGATTATAGAATTATAAGGAACCAAAACATCTTTATTTGAAGAAATCTCAAGGTTTAAGTTTCTTGTATAGGGTGTTGGCTCTTTTAACAGAAGTTGTATTAACTCTCCTGTCCGTGTTTCAAAACTAATATCCTTTACCGCGCCAAGACGCCTGCCTTCTTTTGTAACAACTAATTTTCCAATTATTTCTTTTAGTGGTTTTTTATCCAAACTCATAATCCACTTAAAAGAAGATTATATATAAACTTTTCCGTTATAGTTTATATAAATTTTCTTCAGCCCGCCCTCTATTTCCACTGGAAAAATAAAAGAAAGGTTTATAAAGAAACTTAAAAATTTCATATTTTTTATATTATTTTAAATATTTATATATTATAATACATACTTTAATATATATATATTTTAAGCTATAATAGATAGTTCTCTTTAATAATTTTACCTAACAAAACAAAAATTTTCCATGAGAAATAAAGGTGTAAGAATTATTTTGGTTTTAAGAAGGATTTTGAGAAAGAGTTGGAGTGGAAATAGAGCTTCAAGAATAGATAACTTTATAACTCTAAGAGACATAAGATTAAGTTTTTAAAAGAAGATGGATAATTTAGATCAAATTTTTGACTTGTTTGCAGCAAATAATTTATTTAAAAGCAAAAGTGTTTTGCAGTCAAATTATTTCCCCCAAATAATAACTCATAGAGACGAGCAAATATCTAATGTGGCGTCTATTCTGGCTCCGGTATTAAGAGGTGAGAAGGCAAGCAACCTGTTTGTGTACGGAAAAACAGGAAGCGGCAAGACACTATCTGTTAAACATGTTGGAAATAAAATAATGGAAAAAATTAAGGAAGCAGAGAAGCAGAATTTAAAAATAATTTATGTAAACTGCAAGCTGAAAAAAGTGGCGGATACAGAGTATAGAATAATGGCGGAAATAGTAAGCGAATTGGGAGGCAGTGTTCCAATAACAGGATTACCAACTGATAGAGTATATTCAAGATTTATTGATTTAATAGATTCAAAAAAACAGATAATTTTAATAGTCTTGGACGAAATTGACCAGGCAGTTAAAAAAATATCTGATAATTTTTTATATACTTTAACCAGGCTGAATACAGAGCTTAAAAATGCGCAAATTAGTATTATAGGAATAAGCAATAGTCTGACTTTTATGGATAACTTAGATCCAAGAGTTAGAAGCTCGTTGGGCGAGGAAGAGATTATTTTTCCGCCTTATAACGCATTGCAATTGCAGGATATCTTAAAAGAAAGGTCTGAAAAGGCCTTTAAAGAGGGAGTTTTAGAGGAAGGGGTGATAGCTAAATGCGCAGCTTTTGCAGCAAGAGAGCACGGAGACGCAAGGCGCGCTTTGGATTTGTTAAGGGTGGCAGGAGAGATAGCAGAAAGGGAGAATAACAAGCAAGTATCTCTGAAGCACATAGACGCGGCAAACCAGAAGATAGAAAGGGATAAAATGCTGGATATAATTGAAAGCGAGCCAAGACAATTTCAGCTGGTTTTAATGTCTATTATATTATTAGGCAAGGAAAAAAACAAAAGTCCGGGTGGGATATTCACAGGAGACGTTTATAACGCATATCAGCAGATTTGCGCAAGGACAAAAAACGAAACCCTCACACAAAGAAGAGTTTCCGATATTTTGGCAGAATTTGACATGTTAGGAATAATTAATGCAAGAGTAGTAAGCAAGGGAAGGCAGGGGAGAACAAGAGAAATAAAGCTGATGCTATCTCCGGAGATAAAAAAAAGGGCAGAAGAAATCTTGGAAAAGGCAATATACTCATGAACGAAGAAATTTTGAAGATTATAAAAGAGAAAGGCTTGCTTTTGGAAAAAGAGATATTTGAAATGTTGCAGGGCTTTTCAAGCGCCGAATCAGTAAGGGAATTTTTAAACGAATTAGGAAATTCAGGGGAAAAAATAATAACCAAATCATATTTACACAAGAATTCTGAATATGTGCAAAATTTCGTGAATAAAATGCAAAAACAGGAGAAAAGCAGTCTTGAAAAGGTTTTAGTAAAATTAGTCAGCCTTGAAATAACAAAGGAAAGAGAGTCATCTGAAGCAAATGAAAAATTAAAAGAGGAAGGAAATTTATCATACAAAATTTTTTATTCTGATACAAAAAATTCAAAGAAGTTGGAAGTAGGAGACTTTATAGGAAATTTTAGATCAAGATATCAGCATATGCAAAGAATTCTGATGCAAAGACAGGATTTGTCCAATCTGGTCTCCATAAATAAAATTTCTGGGGAAAGACAGCAAATAAGCATCATAGGGATGGTAAAAGACAAGAGGACAACTAAAAATAAAAATTTAATTATCGCTCTGGAGGATTTAACAGGGGAAATAAATGTTTTAGTGAGAAAGGACAGAGGAGAAGTTTTTAACTTGGCGCAGGAATTACAGCTTGATGATGTAATAGCCATAAAGGCATCAGGCGATAGAAACATGCTTTTTGTAAATAAATTATATTTTCCGGATTCATTTTTGCAGGAGAAAACCAAGTTTGACGAAGAGATTCACATAGCTTTTTTGTCTGATGTTCACGCCGGCGGAGGAAAGCATCTGAAAAGGAGTATGGAAAAATTTTTGGAGTGGTTAAATTCTGATAATTCCAATGCCGTAAAAATAAAATATATTTTTTTTGTTGGTGATAATGTTGATGGGGTTGGAATTTTTCCCGGGCAGGAAAATCTTTTAGAATTAAAGAGCATGAAGGAGCAGTATTCTTTATTGGCGAGTTATTTGAGAAAAATCCCAAAAAGTATTCAGATATTTATGTGTCCTGGGCAGCATGACGCAGTAAGGGTGGCAGAGCCGCAGCCGATTTTAAGCAGAGAATATGCCGGAGAGCTCTATGAAATAGAAAATTTAACTTTAGTAACAAATCCGGCAATGGTAAAAATCCTGGAAGGGAACAAAGAATTTAAAGTTTTAATGTATCACGGAGCCAGCATTCATAGTTTTATAAATGAGATTCCGGAATTAAGGGAGATGAAAGCACACAAGACGCCAGCTAAAGCAGTAACGCACATGTTAAAGCGGAGACATCTTGCTCCAACTCATTCAAGCGTTGTCTATATTCCTAATGCGGAAAAAGATCCTCTGATAATAAGAGAAGCCCCTGATGTGCTGTGCACAGGAGAGGTTCATAGGCCTGATATTGAAAATTATAACGGAACTTTAATTATTACCGGAAGCTGCTGGCAGGCGCAAACTGCTTTTGAGGAAAAAGTTGGAAACATCCCCGACCCCGGGAAAGTGCCAGTTTTAAATTTAAAAACAAGAGAATTAAAAGTATTTGATTTTCTTGATGAGAAAGAGTTAGAAGAAGTTGGGGGAAGAAAGTGAACATAAGTGAATATTTTAAGAGTCTTGAAGAGGGAGTGAGGGAAAGTTATGATTTTGCAGGAGAGGCCAAGAAAGCAGGGATTGATCCGATTCAGGAAGTGGAAATTCCCCTTGCAAACTCTTTAGCAGAGAGGGTAATTGGACTGATTTCAGTACTTTATCCTCAGATAGTTGATAAAAGAATAGTAGAAAGGATAGAATGGCTTGAAAAGGAGCATGGCCCATTAGACCCCGCGGTTGCCCTGATAATCGCCGAGGAGATTGCAAAGGAGAAATTTTGCAAGTTTGAAAGCCATAAAGAAGCCATGGAAGCAGGGATAAGGGTTGCAATAGGGTATTTAACTTTGGGTTATGTATCCTCCCCCATTGAGGGATTTATCAAATTAGAGATTAAAAAGACAAGAGACGAAAAAGATTATTTAGCTCCTTATTACTCAGGGCCAATAAGGTCTGCAGGAGGAACAGAAGCAGGATTTTCATTGGTAATAGTTGATTATTTGAGAGAAATTTTTGGATATGCAAAATACGATTCAACAGAAGAAGAAGTTAAGAGGGGAATTCATGAATGCTATGAATATCATGAAAGAGTAACCAATTTGCAGTATTTACCGAGCGAGGAGGAAATAGAGTTTTTAATGAGAAACTTGCCCGTGCAATTAACCGGAGACCCCAGCGAAGATAAGGAAGTGTTTAATTACAAGGATTTACCAAGAGTTGAGACTAATTTTATTAGGTCTGGATTTGCGCTTGTTATGGGAGAAGGCATTGCGCAGAAGGCTCCCAAGATATTTGGTAGAATATTAAAATTAAGAAAAAAGGGATTTAGACTTGAGGCCTGGGCTTGGCTGGAGGATTTTGTGAAGCTGCAGAAAAAAATAAAGGAGAGTAAAGAAGGAAACAGCGCGAGAACCGGAGCAACTTATATGCAGGATTTGGTAGCAGGCAGACCGGTTTTTGGACATCCTTCAAGATCAGGAGCGTTTAGATTAAGATATGGCAGGGCAAGAAATACAGGATATTCAGCTTTAGGTTTAAATTCTGCAACAATGGCAATTACACACGGATTTATTGCAGTCGGAACACAATTGAAAATTGAGAAGCCCACTAAGGGATGCACGGTTGCTAGTTGTGATGACATTGACGGGCCAATTGTAAAATTAAAGGATGGGAGCGTCAGACATTTGAATAATTATGATGAAGCTAAAAACCTTTATGATAAAGTGGATGAAATAATATACTTAGGCGATATTTTAATTCCTTATGGAGATTTTTTGAACAGAAATCACCCCTTAGAAAAAGCAGGATATACAGAAGAAGAGTGGCTTACAGAGCTAAAAAATACATGCGGGGAAATTGAAAAAGAAGTAGCTAAAAATTACAAGAGAATAGAATTTGAAAAAGCAAACAAGCTTTCTTTAAAATACAATATTCCTTTACATCCTGATTACATTTATTTTTGGAAAGAAATAAGCAATGAGCAATTCTTAGATTTGATAGACTGGCTCGGGCACGGAAAATTAATACAAGAGGTTTTAGCACTGCCCTATTCGCATATCGAAAGAGATAGATTTACAAAAGGAAAAAGAGCATTAGAGTTAATAGGATGTGAGCATAAAGTTGCAATTGAAAATATTCTGTTAAGCGGGAAAGATTCAAAAGCATTATTGTTTAATTTAGGGGTTTATTTAGATGGCGATTTTAATGAGCAGGTTGATGAGTTAATTGAGAAGGTTGGAAAAAGCGAATGTGATGTTCTGGAAATTGTTAATGGGCTTGCAAAAGTGAAAATAAAAGATAAATCAGGAACTTTTATAGGTGCAAGAATGGGGAGGCCTGAAAAGGCAAAATTAAGAAAATTAGACGGAAGTCCCCATGTTTTGTTTCCAGTTGGCGACGAAGGGGGAAGATTAAGAAGTTTCCAGGCAGCAATTGCCGAAGGAAGTGTAAAAGCAGAGTTTCCTATATTTTATTGCTTGGAATGCAAAGAAGAAGGAATATATCCTAGATGCGAAAAATGTGCTCAATCATGCATAAAAATGAATTATTGCTCGGAGTGCATGAGGAATTATATAGGGAAATGCGGGGAGCACGGAATTGGCTCCGAATATAAACTGCGCAGGATTGACATAAAGAATCATTTTGACAATGCAAGAAAAAAAGTTGGATTAAGAAACGGGGAAATTAACAGCGTCGTCAAGGGAGTGAGGGGAACGAGCAATAAAGACCATAGCTGCGAGTATTTAGGGAAAGGAATTTTGAGGGCAAAATATAACTTACATGTGAATAAAGATGGAACAATAAGATACGATATGACTGAAATGCCTATAACACATTTTAAGCCTGCGGAAATTAGGGTAGACATTGAGAAATTAAGGAGATTAGGATACGAAAAAGATATTCACGGTCTGGATTTAGAGAATGAAGGGCAGATTTTGGAAATATTTCCTCACGATATTATCTTGCCTTCTTGTCCGAACAGCCCGGATGAAAAAGCAGACGATGTTTTCTTAAATGTAGCCGGGTTTGTTGACGATGAGTTAAAATTTTTATATAAAAAAGAAAAGCATTTCAATGCAAAAAATAAAGAGGATTTAATAGGAGCATTGTTTGCATGCATAGCCCCGCACACTGCTTCAAGCGTTGTCGGAAGATTAATAGGATTTTCTAAAATACAGGCATTTATTGCAAGCCCTTATATTCATGCTGCTATGAGGAGAGACTGTGATGGCGACGAATGTGCAGTTATATTACTGATGGATTTACTTTTAAATTTTTCTAGAAAATATCTTCCCGGGCATAGGGGAGCAACACAAGATGCCCCTTTAGTTTTAAATATGCGTATTAAAGCAAATGAAGTTGACGACATGATCTTTGATTTGGATGTTTCTAAAAATATTCCAAGTGAATTGTATGAAGCTGGACGAGTGCATAAGAATCCTGGCGAGATAAAAATGGAGCAAGTTAAGCACAAGCTTGGAAGCGGAAAAGAATTTACCGGGATTTGTTATACTCATGAAACCACAGACATTAATTCTGGAGCATTATGCTCAAGCTATAAAACCCTGCCGACAATGCAGGAAAAAGTGGATACAATGATGGCCCTTTGCAAAAAAATAAGGGCAGTTGATGTCCGGGATGTCTCAAGGTTGGTAATAGAAAGGCATTTTATCCGCGATATCAGAGGTAATTTAAGGAAGTTCTCACAGCAGGCTTTTAGATGCATCGCATGCAATAAAAAATTTAGAAGGCCTCCTTTGACAGGCAAGTGCACAAAATGCGCTGGGAGGTTGATTTTTACTATTTCAGAGGGAAGCATATTAAAATACATGCAGCCTGCCCTTGAATTGGCAAGAAAATACGCAGTAAGTCCATATTTGCTTGAGTCTTTAGAATTAACCGAGATGTATATACAAAGCATTTTCGGAAAGGAAAAAGAAAAGCAGGAAAATATAAATAAATGGTTTAATTAGTTGTCTATTAAAATACTCTTCTTGTATTTATTTATTTTTTTACTTATAATACTTTATGGCGCTAAAAAGGTATTTTATACTTATAATATTGATTGCAGGAATTTTTCTTTTTTATTTAAATTTTACAAGCGGAGAGCAGGACTTAAAAACTTTAGAGAAAGTTTATACTGAACTTGACGGAAAGGATGATGAAGTTATAGTAAAAGATTCATTTGATTTAGACGGGTTTTCCGAGGCAACATGGAATATTTGGGTGAAACAGGAAAATTACATGCAAAATGCGGGATTAATAGGAAAATATTTCCCCAGGACAGGCAAAAGGTCCTATATAATAAGAACTATCCTTCAAAATGGGATGGGAATAATTCTTTCTGGAGACGGGATAAATACAGAAACACATTCAACAATTTCTGACAGGGCATGCGGTATAAGAAATAATGGGAGTGGACAATGCTTACAATTGTTTATAATGGCTCTTTGATAACATATTATAGAAATGGCAAAAAATGCGACAGCGACAAAACCGAAATTAAGAAAATTTATGATTCGCCGCAGGAATTGAGTTTTGGAGGGGGAAATGGAATTTATTTTAAAGGAGCCATAGATGATATAAAAATTTACAGCAGCGCATTGGATGGCAGCCAAGTAAGAAGGCTTTATGACGAAAGCCAGTATGGAGGAAGTTTAGGAATTTCCATTCCTGCAATATATTATCATAAAATTGTTGATAATAATACTGATGAGAGCGATGAAATAATTTTAGAAAATTTTGAGAAGCAGATGAAGTTTCTTCACGATAACGGATTTAAGACAATAACGACTGAGCATTATGCAAATTGGAAAAAAGGAATAGGAGAAATGGAGAAAAAAAGTGTAATTATTTTTTTTGATGACGGATGGAAAAGTGTTTATGAGAAAGCTTTTCCAATAATGAGCAAATATGAGTTTATAGGAACTGTGCCCGCAGTAATAAGGTACGCTAATGGAGATGCAGGAAAAGGATATATGAATTGGACGGAACTTAATGAGCTGCAGAAAAAAGGATGGAGAATTGAGGCTCATTCTTTGAGTCATGAGGATTTTTTGAAAAAAAGTGAGTTTCAAATAAGAGAGGATATGGAAAAGTCAAAGGCAGAAATCATAAAAAATCTGGTAAAAACTCCGGAATCATTTGTATTTCCATTTCATAGAAGTAATGCGGCCGCTACATTAATATGCGGAGAATACTACGAGCTGTGTTGGACAGCCGGAGATTCAGTTTTATCACCGAATTATAATTATTTTTCAACTAATGGCAGACAATATAACGCCTTAAGAAGGATAAGTATTCAAAATAATACAACTCTTGACATGTTTAAAAAAGTTTTTGGGAGGAATATTAGAGTTGCTGGAGAGTGGCATCTTGATGAGTACGGGGCTGAAATTGCGAAAGATTATTCCGGAAACAACAATGACGGAAAGTTGATAAACGGAGCTTATTTTGTTAGGAGCAGCGATTCACTGCCTTGTTTTACCATTGGAAAGAAAGTAGAAACTTTAGAGAACACTCCTGTTTATGAGACGGCTGAAAGCATATTTTCAGACAGGGATTCTTATCTTCTTTTAAGAGCTGGTGCAACTGGAGCCATTGTTGATGGAAAAGAAATCAACGGCGAGCAGATTTGGCACGTTGTTTTAGATAAAGATTCTAATAAAGGAGAAGAGTATTATAAAAGCGATTTAAAGGAAGGAGGATGGATAACGGGGATTTATCTTGCCACAATTAATAGTAATTGCGATTCTGCTGGAGTGTCTAATTTTGAAAATTCTGGAAGCGTTATAAGGCTGGGCAAAACAAGAGTGAACAATGATAAAATTTATCTTAATTAGATAGATAAAAAATAATCGCCGGGATTATTAAAGCCCCCATAAGGTTTATTCTTCTGGAATTTGAGAGAATTGTATAGATACCAAGAGAAGTCGTCGTTAACAGAATTATAATGCCTAAAAAATTTGTGAAAATTATGTTTACAATAAGCAGAATAAAAATAACAGCAATTGTTAATTTTTTATAATTAATTTTATTCAGTGAGAGAGCAAAGAATTTTGCTATTTTAATTCCCATAATAAATGCTAAGGCTCCGGAAATAATTATTGCTATTAAGATAATAATTATATCCTGAAAAAAGATTTCATTTAAAATAGATTTAATTGCCGCGGCGCTTCCTGACCTTGCTCTGCCTATTGCATAAATAGTTATAAAAGAAAGGGCCATGATTATTGTGTTTATTGCTCCGACAAGAAATAGGAATCCTGACCTGTTTTGAGGAATTATTTCACTTCCTAGAGTTGCCGCATGCCCCGAGCCTATACCGGGAAGAAAGGAGCAGAGGGGAGCCGAGATTATTGTAGCAGAGACAGAGCTTATAAATTCTTTTTTTGTCAATTTAATTTTTTTTAATGGAAGAAGTTTTTGTTTTTTTGGAATATATTTGCTTTTTAAAGAAATTATTAAAGAGGATAAGCCGAAAAGCCCGGTTAATAGCGGGAGAAGAGAGTCTTTGGTTGGTAAGTTGAAGGCGGAGAAGCCGAGAAAACCCGCAAGAAGAAAGATGATTAAGGAATCTAAAACATTATCCTCTCTAAATATTAAAAAGAATGAGATGAAAATTAAAATAAAGGGTATTATTGTTTTAATAAAAGAAAAGAAAGAAGGAAGATAAAGAACGAAAAGTGGAGTGAAGATAAGAATTATTGGAAGAGCAAAAAGAGAGCCGTATAATGTCAGAATTACAGCTTGATAGCCTTGGCCTTGAAGAAACATTTCATGGCCCGGAAGAATTGAGAGAAAAGTGTCTTCTTCAGGAGCGCCGAGAAAAATTGAAGGAATGAAATCAATGAAGGTGTGAGTGATTGACATGGAAACTATGAAAACTGCCAGGGCAATTAATGGAATAGATGAAAATTTTGTCAGCGAGGCTATTAAAAGAGCAGCAATTAAGTTTATGTGAATTCCAGGAGCTAAGCCCGTGAATGTGCCTGCTAAAATGCCTAAGACAAGAGCCACGAGAAGAAAGAGCAAATTGATATTTTCAAGCATGAAAATGAAGAGTAAAGGAATTTTAATATCTTAAATCTATATAATTTCTAATTGGGCAAGGGCATCTTTTTTCATATTTTAATAAAGTATTAAGTATTTAAAAGGTAAATGATGATAAGAAATATATTTTTAAGTAGATATTATTCTATGATTTTGATTTTTAAGACTTTTATAGGATATTTAGAATTAAAAGAATCAATGGCTGCCAGGACGGAGATATTTTTATTTTTTAAATCTATGAGATTGCAATTTTGAGGACACAAAAGAGTCAAATTATTACTTAAAGTTAAGAGCGCCGAGTCATAAGAATGAGTTTGTTTAATAACTACTCCATAAATGATGAGTTTTTGATTATCATTTAAATTTTTCATATCTTGTGAAGAATTAATTGGAATAGGTTTTTGGAAAGTGATAAAAATCAGAAGGATAAAAATGCCTAATATAGAGATTATGAATGAAATGGATTTTAGCGTTATCATTCAGATGATAATGAAAAGGTTTAAATTAACTTTTCTATATTGGAGTATATGGTTATGAGAAAGGAGTCTGATAAACTGAATAAAAGAATAAATAATATTGTTAATGATTTTGAGGAGATAATTGAAATTGAAGATTTAAGGAATATGCTCCTTGATGGGGAAAGATTAAGACATTATATAGGTTTTGAGATTTCTGGTAAAATTCATCTTGGAACAGGATTAATGTGCATGAGTAGAGTTAAGAAATTAATAGATGAAGGGATAGATTGCTCTATCTTTTTAGCAGATTGGCATAGCTGGATTAATGATAAGCTGGGAGGAGATAGGGAAACTATTAAGAGGGTTGCCGCAGGATATTTTAAGGAAGGGTTAAAAGCTAGTTTTAAATGTGTTGGAGGAAACCCTAAAAAATTAAAGTTTATTCTCGGAAGCGATTTATACCATAATAATGATGATTATTGGGCGACTTTAATAGAAGTTAGTAAGAATACTACTTTAGGGAGGATGCAGAGAAGCATTACTATTTTAGGGAGAAAAGAGGGAGAGAGTGTTGATTTTGCTAAATTGATTTATCCTCCTATGCAAGTTGCGGATATTTTCATTCAAGGAATAAACATAGCTCATGCAGGGATGGATCAAAGAAAAGCTCATGTCATTGCTAGAGAAGTTGCGAATAAGTTAAAAGTTAAGCCTTTATTAAATAAGAAAAAAGAGAAAATAAAGCCGATGGCAGTCCACCATCATTTAATATTAGGGTTGCAAAAACCTCTAATTTGGCCCGTTCCAGCAGAAAGAATGCAAGATTTATGGAGCAGCATGAAAATGTCTAAAAGCGTTCCGGGCTCTGCAATTTTTATTACCGATTCTCCTGAAGAAATAAAGAGAAAAATAATGAAAGCTTTTTGCATGGAAAAGGAGATTAAATATAATCCAATTCTTGATTGGACTAAATATTTAATTTTTACTGATAAAAATTCAGAATTGAAGATTAATAGGGCAAAAGAATTTGGAGGAAGTAAGATTTATAAAAATTATTCAGATTTACAGGAAGATTTTGTTGCTGGGAAATTACATCCCATGGATTTGAAAGATGCGGTTGCCGGGAAATTAATTAAAATTTTAGAGCCAGCAAGAAGGCATTTTGAACAACCAAGAATTAGAAAAATGCAGAAAGAGATGGAGGGGCTGCTTGTTACAAGATAAGGAAGAATTTTAAGTAAATTTATATACTTAAATTCCCAATTTCATTTATGGCTATAAGCGCATTAAAAATAGGCGCGGGCTCTGGAGCTGTTATTTTGGGAGTTTACCTCACATTTCAAAATCAAAATTTACTAAGAGCCTATCCTGATAGGATAAACTTCGCTTAATTTATCTTCGGGATTCCTTATCTTTTGTCAGCCTTTGCGGATAGGCTCTAAGTGTTCTTCTTGGGATAATTGCCATTGCTTTAGGCATAGGGCTATGGGCTTCTGCTTCTAATTAAAATGAAGAGAATAGATTTAGAGAAAAACAGACTAGATTTAGCTTATCAAAGAAATTTACAATTATTGAATACTATTTTGCTTTTAGGAACTGGAAGTTTTATTAGCTATCTCGTTGCTTAGATATTAGATATATCAAAGTACCTGAAATATACTCTTATTCTAATTATTATTTCCTCTATCACAATAATTTTATTTTATAAAATAAATGAAAACTTAAAGAAAATATCTCTAGAAATTAAAAATTTAATATGAAACTTACTTCGTGTGAAATTCAACAATATCTTAATACATTTTTTGGTAGGAAGATTTAAATAATACAAAATATATAAAGTGTTATACAAAAAATGAAGGAAAAATTAATGGCTTTCAGGCTGCCAGCCGAAATTAATAAGGAAATTGAGAAGATTTCTTATACTGAAGATACTGATAAGTCTAAACTTATTAGAGAACTTATAGTTTCGGGAATAAAAGCCAGGAAACTTGAGGAAGCTATTAAGGCTTATTCTGAAGGAAGGGTTTCTCTATGGAAGGCTGCCACGATGGCGGGGATTTCTTTATGGAAAATGATGGACATTGTTAAAGAAAGAAAAATTGAGGTACAATATGGAGAGAGGGAGTTAAAAGAGGACCTTAAAGCTCTAACATCAAAATAACAAACTACAATGAGAGTTTTTTCTAATTCAAGCCCGTTAATGTATCTTGCAAAAATAGGAAGGATTGAGTTGCTGATGGCTTTATTTAAAGAGATAATTATTCCTAAAAAAGTTTATGATGAAATTATTGGCAGAGAAAAGGAAGAGAGGTTTATTGATGCCATAAAAGTTGAAAGAGCGGTTAAAGAAGGATGGATAAAATCGAGAGAAGTTCTCTATAAGAGAGAATTTGGCAGTTTTGGAGAAATTGATGAGGGAGAATCTGCCTTGATTTATTTAGCAAAAAAAGAAAAAGCAGATTTAGTATTGATTGATGACGCTTCGGCGAGAATAGTTGCTGAGAGCTTTGGATTAAATGTAAAGGGAACGCTTTATGTTTTGTTATTAGCATTCAGGAAGAAAATTTTGAGCAAAAAAGAAATTAAAGAATTAATAAAAGAGCTTATTGAAGCAGGATTTAGAGTTTCTGCTAAAATTTATTTTGATGTTTTAAGTGAGATTGAAAAATCATAAGATTATTTAGTGTGGAATTCTATAATTTATTTATATGTTTTTTTCCAGCAGGTGCCGGTTTTCTCCCATGGATTCTTTGCTTTTTGGCTGCTTATTTCTGCCTGTGCTGCAAGATGCCTAAATCCCACATTAATCATTGCTATAAGAGGTGCCTTTTCTTTTTGGTCTTTTAATGATTTATTGTCAAATTTTATTTCTGGAAACCTTTTTTCTAGAGCGATAAGATATACTTCTTTATCTGCTCTTCTTTTTTGAATTTGGTATGTTCTTATGTTTGCATCTTCACAATAATTTGCTGCAGCCATAATCATTGGGCTTAATTCTCCAAATTGTTGGTCATGAACATCAATTCCCATAAGGCTGGAGATTCCATAGTAGTTTTGCCTTTGGACTTCAAGAGCCATAGCTCCAATATAATGCTCTAATAAATTTTTATCACCATGAGAGGCCATAATCCATAATCCATTGGATGAAACTTCTCCTATTCGCAAGTTTTGAAAAGTATCTCTCTGCTGATATGCTTTAACTTCTAATGTAGGAACTTTACTAGGATTAGTTGCGCACATATAGCTTCCTATTCCCCAGGAATCTGCTTTTTCTCCTAAATGTAAGCTTTCACCACCATTTTTTTTGCCTTCTAACCATGATTTTACAGGGATTTCGTAAATAATGGAAGTGGAATCTTTTATGCCTCTGGTAAGATCATAACCTTTCCATCGCATTATTCCATCGCATGTATAGAGATTCTTTCTTAACCAATCACTTGGCTTTTGGCCCTGCTTAAATGTATGCCTTTTTTCTACGATGCTCACTCTTGCTTTCATTACTTCAGCTATTGTCGGAGGAATAAAGCCAGCTTTATCTGCTTCTTGCAGTAAATGATAAAAATCTCCTGGCCCAAACAATTTGTACTCTACATCAAGCACTTTCGGCATTAATCCATAAGAAGCTACTTATTTATAAATTTAACCTCTGATTTTTAACTACTTATTTAGTATGAAATTCCACAATGTCTTTGTCTTTTAATTGATGAGATAAGCCGACTTTTTGGTTTGGGAATTTACTGCTAGGGCCTGTAATCCTTGTTTCCTTAATTTTTAATGAAAAGCCCTTGTAAATGCTTTCTGCTGCGTCTTTAACCGAGCTCTCAGAGGGAAGAATTATTGGGATGTTTGTTGGCGATTTATGGGGCTCTTTTGTGTAAACTCTAATAATATTCATGGAGTTAAAGATAGTTTCTTTTAGTTTTTCTATGCCATATCCTGTTAGAGAGGAGATTATTAACGCAGAGAGTTTCTTGCTTTTAATTTTTTCCTGTAATTTTCTCAGCTCTTCTTGTGACAAGAGGTCTGATTTGTTAATTGCCATTAATTTTTTTCCAGATGCTCTTGCTAAATAAAGGGAGATTTTATCTAAATCTTCTAATTTTTCTATGACTAAAAGGATTAAATCAGCAGTGTTTATTATTCCAATATCTAATGAGTCAGAACCAATAGATGGAAGATCTATAATTTGAGCCTTAATTCCCTGATGCTCTAATGTTCCTATGTTAGTTTCCTGTGTTGTAAAGGGATTTGAGCTGATAGAGGGCTTTGCGTTTGTCAATCTGGCTAATAAGGAGGATTTTCCGCTGTTTGTAAAGCCTAGAAGGATTACTTGAAAGCCTTCTTTTCTTATTGCCTTAAATGAGGATTTTCCTACTTTTTTGTTTTTTTCTTGCTTTTCCTTTAATTTCTTTAAGCGGGTTTTTAATTCTGCTAAAAGGTTTTCACTCCCCTTATGTTTTGGAGCTGTGCGAATCATTTCTTCTAAACAAGCAATTTTTTCATCTAATGTTACTGCCAGGAGATATTTCTTTTCCGCATTAATATACTCATACGAGGCATTGATTGGCATAAAATAATTTGAGGCCAATAGCTTTTATAGATTGCTATTTAATTAGTTTTCATCATCACTCTCAATAAGCAAACCTTAAATCTATAAGCTTATTCGAACAAAGCCAACCCATCTTTATCCCATACTACTCTTTAAAACCTTATTTAATGATTATAGTGGTCTTTCAATATTAAGTTCAAAACTAAAAACCAAAGCATTTAAAAAAGTTATTCGGTTTTATTTTCAATGCCTTCCATTTCCCAGCAAAAAAAAGATAAAATTGCAGAGCAAATTTTGTATTATTTGTTTATAATCTCTCCGGAATCAAAATTTACAGTAGAAATAAGCAGAGAAATTGCCAGAGACGAGGAATTTACAAAAGCTTTACTTCAAGATTTATACAAAAAAGGTATAGTAATTCCAATAAACAAAAATCAATTCGGGATTAATTACAAAAGAAGACAGCGCTGGCGTTTATCAAATCAAGCCTACGAAGCTTACAAAAAACACCAAGAAAATGTCTCAATACATTATCTTAATCTAAATAACAAAAGCTAAAAATCATATAAATCTTTATATTCCCTTTTCCATTAAATTTCTAATGGATGAAAATAAAATAAAAGAGGCATTTGCAAAAGCCAGGCAAGACATTACAGAACTTAAAGACAAATTGTCTTACCTTTTCATTGAAATTCAAGAAATTAAACAGCTTTTATCTCAAAAAAACCAGGATAATGATAGTATAATACAACAAACAATCCAACAGACACAAAATCCTCAAAATTCAACAACCCAACAGATAATTCCGACACAAACACCCTTTAAAGCCTTAAAAACGCAAATTTCACAAGTTTCCATAGGAAATGAAGGGGTTCCAACAGACAGACAGACAGACAGACAGACAGACAGACAGACAAACCAACACATCCAAAACTCTTTTTCCCATGACATTTTAAAATTATCAGCCCTTTTTGACTCATTAGATTCAATAAAATCAGGCCTTAAATCCTCATTTAACTTATTAACAGCTCAAGAATTTAAGATTTTCATAGCAGTTTATCAACTGGATTTAGAAGGTTTTACTGTTGATTATTCATTATTAGCAAAAAAATTGGCTTTATCAGAATCTTCAATTCGTGATTATACACAAAAACTCATTAAAAAAGGCATCCCCCTCATAAAAATTAAGCAAAATAATAAGAAAATTTACTTAAAAATTCCAGACGAGCTCAAAAAAATAGCTTCTTTACAAACCCTTTTATCTCTTAAAGAGTTTTACTGAGAAAACAAATTCTCGCTAGCCGAACAACTCTAAATAAAACTACCTAACTCCCTAAAATCCGACTAAATCTATCTTCTTTCTTTTATGAGTTCGCTTTAAATGGCTCTCATTTTTCCTTTAACTACAAAAACATCAGAAAAATTGCTTTAATATCCAATTTTTCCTCACTTTTACTCTAATTTTAAAGTTTTATTACGCTACACCCACTTTAATAAGCATTCTCTTCCTTAATACGAACTTTTTTCTTATTATTAACTCTCACTTTTGCGTATTTTGCTAATTTTTCCTTCACAGAATCAGGTACAAATACTCTTTTTTTACCATTTTTTTCTGTAATTTCCATAATTAAACCCTCACTTTTCTGTTTTATTGCATTTATTTGCCCTCTGATAGTAGATCTCTCTTTTCCCAGAAGCAAAGCTAAATCCTCATAACTTAGCTTCATATCGCTATTCATAAGTGTTAAAACAAGTAATCTCTCATTACTTGTTAAACCTTTAAAAATTTCATAAAAATTGCCTGTTTGAACAGCTGTTTGAACAGCTTTTTCAACACCATAAACAGCTGTCTGTTTGTCTAAAACTGCTATTTTTTCAAACACCTGTTTGTTTTTTCCGCTCTCCCCCACTATGTCAAGGCCTTCCCGCATACTTGCAATCTCATCTTTTATCGACGATATTTCCAATTTTAGCTCATTTATAATATCAAACACCTGTTTATCCTTATTATCAAGGTGTTTAACCCACTTTCCAACAACCTCCATATCTTTTTTAACAGAATTAAATCCTTCTTGAGTTTTTTCCTCAAGTTGTTTATACTTATTTTTAAAAAGCCAGCTAAACATGTTTTTATCTAAAAGCCCATACTATTTAAATATTGCGTTTTTAAAGCCTATTAACCCAATCTAACTTTTTCAATTTTAATCACATCATAAACATCTAAGCATATTAATTAATAACACAAACACCTAAAAATCAATTTCAAACACCTGTTTAAAACACCTGGAACTTCTTTATCGTCAGTAAACTAAATATTTCGCTTTAATAAGAAAGATTTATATTCCATAAAATTTAAATACTTTAAAGTCTTATATTAATTATCACCTCTTTTTCCCAGGAGAGGACGTTTGATCAATCTAGTTTTTTACTCGATTAAACCTCCTCTCTTAGGGTTATACTTTTAAAATATAGCAACAGACTTAAATAATTGAACTTTTCTGTCTGTTGTTATATCCGGAGAACATAAATAGCAATGTTCAATTATTTATGTTCTCCGTTATAATAAAGTATTATAAACAAACAATAAGTATTATAAACTTCTCTTTCCTTGAAATCTTAGCTTAAAACATTAAAAAGGAGGTCAACATTCAACACATGGCTAAACTTACCGCATGGCTTGTAACTCTTCTCGGAGTTCTCTTGCTGTTGCCCCTAATAGGAGTTAATCAGTTAGGCACACCAGGCTCTGGAGAAGTTCTAGACTGGCTGATTGCTCTTGCTGTTTTAGTAGTAGGCATAGGCAAGCTTGTAAGAAATTACAGCAGAAAAAGATAAATTTTTTCTATTTTGTTCTTTCATTTTCTTTATTTTTTATTAGTTTCTGCTTAAACTTCCTGCTTTTTCTTAAAACTTTCATCATTAATTCAAGTTCGCATTAATTACCAAATTCTCTAAAATTTCCCGCTCAAAATCATCAAATAAATAGCCTCAGTCCTATGAGGCGCGAAGCGCCGACCGCGCGAAACATCGTTTTCGCGCTCTAGATTCAAGCCATACCGAACATCAATAGAAAGGCTTAAATCAAACCTGTTTTTCATATAAGAAATGCCATTTATACTTGAAATTGCTGATAAAACAGGCAGAAAAATCCATCTTACGAAAGAGCGCTGGACGCATATACGATTAGAGCATCCACAAGTTGAAATAGAAGAAATTGAGCAAACTATCTTAAATCCTTCAAAAGTCTTAAAGATTAGGGAGGATAAATACTATTATTTTCACTATTTTAAGCATAAAAAGATTCCTAGAAAATTTCTAAGAATTATCGTTAAGTATAAAAACGATAAATGGCTCATAATGACAGCACATTTTGTATCAAATATCCCATGAAAGAAGGAATGAGAATATATTATGACGAAGAATTAGATTATTTGACAATTTTTGTAGGCGAGCCCAGGCCAAATTATGGTGAAGATATTGCCGATGGAGTAACTATTTTCAAAGACGAACATACAGAAGAAGTTATTGGAATAGGAATTCAGGAATTTAAGGAAAAAACAAGCTCACTTAAAGACATAGAGTTAAAGTTGCCATTTAAGATTAATTTTACAGCGTTAGCTTAAACTTCCTGCTTTTTCTTAAAACTTTAATCTTTAATTAAAGTTCGTATTATCCCACCCATAGGGCTTCAGCTCTTGTTCAGCGTAGGTTTTTATACTAATAAAATGTAGGATTTTTATGAATGGAAGAAAGATCCAACGTGACATTGAAAGAATGAGAATGAAGTATTCTGATAGAGAAGGAAATATAACTAATTACAGTGGTTTTATAGAGTCTCTTCAAAGTTATACCCTTAAAGCTAAACAACTTACAAGTGGTCAAGAAATGATTCTTGAAACCTATCTTTTTGCTTTAAGAAGGGAACAGAGAGTTAAAGAAGGGAATCTAGCAGAATTAACGAATTCTACTCAATAAAATACGAATTCGTTTAATATACCTTAAGCGTAGTTTTGGCATTAACTACGAACTTCTAAGAGAAAGATTTATATTCTTCTTCAAATCCTTTTTCCAATGACTAGAATACAGCAAAGCTTAACTTTTTATGATTTAGCAAGTTTTCCAGAGTGTAATGACAGAAGTTTCCTAATCAGAGCTATAGACAAATCATCTATTTATCCTGTTAAATTAGAAGAGGCATCTTTTGAAGCAGGAGCTAGTTCAATTGGTCAGCCACCTATATTTTTGGTTTTTGGTTATCGTAAGGATAGAGATCAACCCGGGGCAATAGAAAGACCAATAGATTACGCTCTTACATACGGAGAAGCGCTACACAAAGCATATTTAGAAGCCTACAAATTAGTGAATGAATTAAGAGCAAAATATCCTCAAGTAGAATTCACAGAAAGAATTAGATATCAACATCATCAAATAATAAGTTCTATTTTTGCTTAATCTTCCCGTTTTTTCCTGAAACTTCCAGCAAAAAAGGCGGCTTACTTTATTTCTTCAATTTGGACTCTTTTTTTCTCTT
>CAZJEV010000006.1:0-23800 GCA_964545215.1 Candidatus Woesearchaeota archaeon | reverse complement strand
GCGAAGGCAGCGCTTATAGGAAACCGCACCCTTTAGGGTGTCGGAGGATGTCATCCATATTACTTTATCTCCTCTTCAATCTTCTTGTCAATTTTATCTCCTTTTTTCTTGAGGTCTTGAACATTATCCTGCAAAGAATCTATTGGCTTAATGGCATTTTTATTAACCTTTATTCGCTTTAGGTTCCTGTGAAAATGATATAAATATTCATAAGAAAATTCCTTGCAAAACTCTTCAAAAGGCATATCTTTATGTTTTTCTCTGAAATCTTCAAATATCTTTTTGAATGAAGCCTCAATAAATATATCTGCCAGAGCCTCAGATTTGTTCTCATAAATCTTTTTTATATGTTCCTTGTCACAATTTGGACATTTATATTTTCTTATCTCCATTTTATCTTACCTCCACAAGCAAATTGCCTTTGGCAAACCTGATGAAAATACCTTCATCTTTAAGATGATTTTTCAGATGAGATGAGGTAAAATGTTCCCTATTATTTTCGACGTATTTTTTTATGGTGTTTGCGTCATAATGCTTTTTTAAGAATCTGAATATTATTATAATATCTGTCCAATGCCTTCCTAAAATATCTTTTTTATTTTTGATAAATGCGAGAGTCTTATTTTTATTTATCTCAAAAAGCCTGTTTAATAACACAAAATGTTCTTCGAGCCTATCCAAGCTGAAATTATTCTTTATAAACTCAAAATCATTTATTTGCGAGGCGAGATATTTTAATTGTTCTCTTTGATATTCTGCATTTTCATCTTGGTCCAATAAGCTCTTGGCTATTGTTCCATTTCGTAGCTTGTTTTTCCTAAGCAGCTGAACAATTCCATCAAATTTTTCAGTTATCTCAGAATTTTCCCGTATTGCTTCATCAAAAGAACTAAAATTATTGAATAAAAACAATGCATCCTTTTCATATACTGCCGCAATAAAAAGAATGGCATTATCCTTCATATGCTCTCCGATTGATTTTACAAGAAATATCTTTTCTGGAAGAAAGTCATATAAAATATATTTAATGTCTTCATTTATGCATGAGGCGATTTCTTTAACATTTGGGTTCTTGAGGCTTAGGAGAAATTTAAGATAATCTTCTTTTGAAAATTTCCTCTTTATTCTATCTTTAAACTTAAGAAACTCATCGGCATTTTCTATTATCTTATCATGAAGCGATACCCTCTTTATTACTTCATGAGCCATATTCTCTTTTATCGCGTTCTTTACAACTTCCTTTTTAATTTTTTCTGATAACTCGCCTAAACCCCCATCATAATCTTCATTGTCCCAGTTATCATAATCATTTGTATACTCTGCCTGCTCAAATAATTTCTCTATCAAAGAATCATAATCTTTTTCAATATAATCATGTATTTCTAACAATTGTCTAGAAGAAAGCAGGCTTAAAATCGCATCAGCTTCTTCAATTTTCTTAGTGGAGAATTTTGTCTTGAATTCCTTGACAAAATTCTCCTTTTTTATACTCTTTCTTATATGGTGCTTAATGATTAAGTCAGGATTATCTTCAAGTTTTGATATTATTAACTCTATAAGCTCATTCTTGCTCATGTTACTAAGGCTTTTTATAAATTCGCTTGCATCATTGAAATTTCCTTTTTCGTAAGTCAGATATAGTGCGACTGCATGTTTGCAGTTTGTTCCATATGGGCAAGAACATTCACCATCTAAAGAGTCTAAGTCAACTTCAGTTTTATAAATTCTAGAACCTTGAACCTTGCCGTAGATAATATCATTAATTTTTATGCAATATTTAACAGAATCTAGATAACCTTCTCCCCTGCCCATTATTTCATTTGAATATTTTTCCTTTAATTCAGCCATCTTTTAGAATCTCCCAATAACCTCCCTTATCTGGACCTATTCTTCTGATTAGGTTTTTTTGCTTTAACTTCGATATATTTTCGAGCACACTTTTTCTGGAAATATTTGATTTCTTAGCTATTTCAATAACTGTAATGTTTTTGTTCTCTTTTATAGCATTCAATATTTTGATTTGATTTTCAGTCACCTTTTCAGTCACTCCTATCCCACCAGTTTTATCATTCAAAATAGTCAGAAATGAATGATTATACTCAAAAATAGGTTCTTCAAGACCAGATTCTCTCATTGCTTTTTTTATTCTATTGATTCCAGAACCTATTTCTTCAACATATTCAGTTTTTGAAAGCAAAGAGGCAATAATCTGAGATAATATGACTGGGATGCTTTTTTCATCATCTATACCAGTAAGAACTCTTTTTGCTTCTTCTACGGTAAACTTTTTGTCTTTATATGTTTGATAAAGCAAATTATATCTCTTCTCTAACCATTCAGTAGATATTGTTGGCATGCCATTTGTAGTAAACCCAACTTTAAAAAATCTTTCTATTAATAATTAAGTAAATAATACTCTTACTTAATTATCTGCAAATAACTCTCATCCTTGTCCAAATAGCCCTTATCCTTAAAATGCCTGCTGGCTAAGGCCTTTCTTATGGCTTCTGTATCTGTGTGCGCTTTTTATTAAGGGGAGGCGCATTAATTATATTTTCAATAGGCTTTTTAATGAAAATAAGGGTGCAGTCCAAAACTTTAATAACTAAATTCCCATCTTTTAAGCATGGAAAAAGAAAGCTTCTTTAAAGTTTATGCAAATTTACCGATTGAAGAGAGAGATAATGTAGTAGTTGTAATTAATAAACAGCCAATTAGCTGGAATATTACTTATTTAGAAATAAAAAATAATACTAAGCTAGGACAGCAAATCTTAAAAACATTAAAAGAGTTGGCGATATTATGAGCGAAAAAAGTCAGGAAATTGAGCAATTAAAGAAGGAGATAGTTATAGCGCGGCTTCGGCAAGCCCCCCCAACAGTAAAGATCGCTTTTGGTTCTTTGAATGAGTTTATGAATAGGGATGAACTAATAGAACAAGTTGAAAAAGAAACAGAAATAGGCAAGAAAATAATTAAAATACAATTAGAATATTTAAGGGCTTTTAAAAAAGAGAATATCACGGTGAAATAATGGCTTGTGTTTTATTTTCTCGTCCATGCGATGATGTGACTCTAAATTATTTATATTATTATAGCAAGGAATTAGTTTCTGAGTCAAATAAGGTTGGGCATATGACTATTAACAAGGAGGGAAAAGATGCAAACAAAGAAGTTATTTTGTCAGTGATAGAAAAACAAAAACCGAAACTTATTATGTTTAATGGACATGGTTCTCCTGAAGAAATTTGCGGGCACAAACAGGAAGTAATTATTTCTGCAGGGAAAAACCCTGAAGTTCTAAAAAATACTATAGTTTACTCCCTTTCTTGCTCTTCTGCTTTGATATTAGGGCCGAAAAGTATTGAAAAGGGCGGAATTTCTTTTATTGGATATGAATTTGATTTTGCTCTTGGAAAAGACCCTGAAAGCGAAGCCTCCCCGAAACACGACAAAATTGCAAGATTGTTTCTCGAACACTCTAACATATTATTTAATTCCTTGTTAAATAGAAAAAGCGTTGGAACTTCTGTTGAAAAGGCAAAGAAAAAAATGAAAGATAATATAGACTATCTTCATACAACAGACAGTTTTCCAGAAGCAATTTATTATGCCCCATTTCTATTTGGCAACTACTTTGGGCTTGTTTCTCACGGAGATAGTGAAGCGTTTATTGATTAATTTCAAAATTAAATGAATTATTAAGATACTAAAACCAACTTACTAATCATAGGCGCATTGTTTTTTTCACCACCCATTTTTATTAATCTTCTTCTCTCCCAAGGAGCAGACTCAAAATACAACTCTAAAGACTCTCTTAAACACCTTTTTGCCTCTTCTATTGTACTGCCTTGTGTAACCACATTCGGAACCTGCATAGAGCGAATGCTATATATCTTGCCTGCACCCTTTCCTTCAGGATAAATAATAATATCAACTTCTATCTTTTCTTCCATTCTTATTATTAATAACGAATGTATTTAAATTTTTACATATGAAGAAGTTCAACAATTCAAAAACATTCCCGAAGCCTTTAAAAACCCTCATCTCCCACTAAAAGGAGAATCTAATTGAACAGCAAAGTAGCTGATAAGCAAAAAGGACTATTCATCCTCAAGCTTACACAGCGCCTCTGGAGAGAGCATTAAATTACATTGGAAAGAGTTGCTTCTATAAACAATAAATTATAAACCATATAAAATAAGATAAAAAATGGCAAAATTATCAAAACCCCGCGCAGGAAGTCTTCAGTTTTGGCCTAGAAAAAGGGCCGAAAAGCAGATACCTAGTGTAAACTGGTCTCATATTTCAAGCGATAAGCCTGGAGTTCTAGGATTTATAACATATAAAGCCGGAATGGCAACTGCTTTTGTTAAAGATAATACTTCTGATTCCATGACAAAGGGAAAGAAGATTTACCTTCCAGTCACAATTCTTGAAGCTCCCAACATGAAAGTATTCTCAATACGATTTTATAAATTAGGAAAAGTCATTAAGGATATTGTAGTTTCTC
Source organism: Candidatus Woesearchaeota archaeon (assembly GCA_964545215.1). GTDB lineage: Archaea > Nanobdellota > Nanobdellia > Pacearchaeales > GW2011-AR1 > VGKP01. Next base: position 19,288 of record CAZJEV010000006.1, on the reverse strand, counting down.
AAGACAAAGAGCTCAAAGCCAGATTGAAATTGCCAAAAACTCTTCCTTCCCTTGATTCTCAAATTCCAAAGGACTATGACGATATCAGGATAATAGTCTATTCCCTGGCCAAGCAAACAGGAATTAAAAAAACTCCGGACATTATTGAATTAGCCCTGGCAGGAGAAAATAAAGAAGCAAAACTTAATTATGTTAAAGCCCTGTTAGGCAGAGAAATAACAGTAAAAGATTTTCTAAACCAGGATTTATTAGATGCTCGGGGCTTGACAACCGGAAAAGGCTTGTCTGGGCCTGTTAAAAGATTCGGCATTTCTTTGAAACAGCATAAAACTGAAAAAGGAGTTAGGCGCCCCGGCTCATTAGGTCCATGGCATCCTGCAAGAGTTACCTTTCATACACCAATGGCTGGCCAATTAGGTCTTTTTTCAAGAATTATTTACAATCTAAAAGTCATTTCATTTGGAGACATCAAAGAAAAAAATATTAATCCAAAATCCGGCTTTAAAAATTACGGTAAAATCAGGGCTTCTTACATTTTATTAAAAGGCTCTGTTCAAGGCCCTCCAAAAAGGCAGATTCTTATCACCCCATCTTTAAGACCGACTAAATATCAAACTAAAAAGAAATTTGAATTTCAGGAGTTGATAACATGAAAAAAGTAAAAATTATTGCTCACGAAGAAGATATCACTTCTCTGCAAGCAGGAGATAGGATTAGAATAAATGGAGAGCCGTATATGTTTAGAAAGTGCACCCCCAAGGGAGGGGAGCATATTCCTGTTTGGTATTCTGAAAGAACAATTGATTTAAGGAGGCAAACTAAAAAATGAAAGCGCAATTATATTCACAATCAGGCGAAAAAAAGGCAGAATTAGAGCTGCCAGTTATATTTGAAACTAAAATCAGAGAAGACATTGTTCAAAAATATTTTGAAGCTGAAAAATTCATTTTAAGACAGCCATATTCAAGCTATGAAGAAGCAGGAAAACGACATTCTGCTTCTGGAACAATCAGCCATCGAAGGCATGAATGGAAAGGCCATTATGGAAAAGGAATTTCAAGAGCCCCAAGAAAAACAATGTATAGGCGCGGAACGCAATTTTTCTGGATAGGCGCAGAAGTCTCGCAAACAAGAGGAGGCAGAACTGCACATCCTCCAAAAGGAATTTACAGATACAGAAAAATAAATAAAAAAGAAAAAGCACTTGCATTAAATTCCGGCTTTTCTTCAACTTTTAATCCTTCTTTTATTAAACAAAGATATTCATCTTTATCCCTAAATTTAAGTTCAGCAGTTATTGAAAAACTTCCTGTAAAAACCAAGGATTTAATTTTAGCCTTAAAAAGAATATTTCCTAATTTTCAGTCAGCAAGGAAAAAATCAATAAGGTCGGGAAAAGGAAAGTTAAGAGGCAGAAAATACAAGTCAAATGCCGGAATTTTAATTATAAAAGGAAATAATGAAAAAGCAAAATTTTCAGGATTTGATGTTAAAAGCCTTGATGAAATTAAAATGAAAGACTTATTCCCGTTAGGCCGATTGACTCTTTACACTCAACAGGCATTAGATGATTTAAAGGCAGAAGCCAAAGGAGAAAAAAATGTCAGGTCTTGATATAACACCGCTTAATAGAAGAATGGAATTTGATTTTGATATTAATACTGAAAAGATTAATATGGCCTCTTCAAGGGAGGAAGTTGTTGCAATCATTGCTCTTTTATTAGATAAAAGATTACCAATGCATGTTTTAACAATAGAAAGAAAACATTTTATCTATCAACTTTATGATTCAATATTGAAGGAGTTAGGACAATGACATTAAAACCAGTTACATCAGAAAAAGCAGTAAAAATGATTGAAATAGACAACACTTTATTGTTTGTTACACACAGGCAGGCAAAAAAGCCAGAAATAAAAAAAGAAGTCCAGGATTTGTTCAATGTTAAAGTTGAAAAAGTAAGAACCTTCATAAAAGGAAATAAAAAACACGCTTATGTCAGGCTGGCAAAAGCAAATCCGGCAATTGACATTGCAACTAAACTCGGAGTGATATAAAATGATATTAAAGCAACCATTTCAAATCAAGAGCGAAAATGATGCTTATGTAGTCAGAAATAGGCAGGAATTACTTTCTCTTCAGATAGGAAGCCCTGTAAAAATAAGGCGCCCTACTACACGAATGCCAGATATAATGATATATGCCGGAATTAATCATAATTTAGTTGAATTATTTTTTAAAGAAGGCCATAGTATTTATAGAGTGAGCAGGTTATCATTGGACTCAATAGATTTTACAGATTCAGGCCTCATTTTGCCGTCCGATATTTCATTCTACCTTTATACTTCAAACAGAAATGGATTTAGAAAATTTGATGCAATTTTAAATAAAAAAGGAAAAAACTAAAATGGGTAAGAGAATAATATCACAGGCAAGAGGGCATGGCTCATTAAGCTACAGAGTCAGAAGAAAAGCTTATCAATACAAGATAAAATATCCAATGTCAGAAGGAGAGGCGGAAATTATAAACATTATCCACTCTCCAGCCCACACAGCGCCATTATTAAAGCTAAAAATTGGAAATGAAATTTTTTACAATCCGGCATTTAACGGCGCCTTTGTCGGACAAAAAATTCTAATTGGAGGAATCTCAGCGCAATCAGGCAATATCCTAATGCTGAAAAATGTCCCTCTTGGAACGCAAGTTTACAATTTGGAAAATAATCCGGGAGATGGAGGAAAAATGATTAGAACAGCTGGCTCAAGCGCCGCCATTTTCAAAAAATATGACAACAATAAAATCTCAGTTTTAATGCCAAATAAAAAAGAAGTTATTTTATCAGGCGACTGCAGAGTTACAATTGGAAAAATTGCAGGAGAAGGCAGGACATTAAAGCCATTTGCTAAAGCAGGTGCAAAATTTTATAAAATGAAAACAAGAAACAAGCTCTGGCCAAGAACTTCCGCAGTAAAAATGAATGCAGTTGACCATCCATTTGGCTCTGGCAGAGGAAAAAGAATTAAATCAAAGATTGCCAAAAGAAATGCCCCTCCGGGAGCAAGAGTTGGCCATATTAGGCCAAGTAGAACAGGGAGGAGAAAATAAAATGATCAGCAGATATGATCCTGATTACCTGACTTCAGATATTAAAGAAATTTATACTAGCACAGATGGCTCAATTAAAACCATGGAGTATATAATAAAATCTCCAATAAATGAAATTGGGGCCGATATTATAATTATAGATGAATTTGATTTAGATCGCGAATATTTCAAACCCATGGAGGCAGAGAAATAAAATGGCTTTGCAAAAAATTCTAATACGAGGTAAAAAATATATATTGAAAGGGATATCATTTAGCAAAAGCCAGCATCATAAAGAAATTCAGCAAGAAGTATTTTATTTACGTACAAGAAAAAATAATGATGGATTAGGATGTTATGATTTTGCTTGTTATAGCCCTATAAATAGATCCGAGGCTATTGCTGTGATATCATTTAGTGAAAATGCAATTATTACTGACGGAAATGACATAGAGCCTATTGAAAAGGATAAAGGTATTGAATGTTCTATAATGACATATCAAGCAAAAGGAAATAACGCTGCTCGTTGGAAAGAATTATCTGCTTTTATAAAGGAGAATCAAAAAAAATGGCCGGGGAAATAGTTGTAAAATCAAAGGAGTTCATGTATCGGGGCATCCCACTTGAAGAATTGAAAAAATTAGATGTCAGAGAAGTTGCAAAATACTTTCCTTCAAGGTCAAGAAGATCAGTATTAAGAAATTTTGACAAGGTTGAAAAATTTGTAAAAAGGTGCGAAACTTCAGTTAGCCAAAAAAAGAAGATTAAAACTCATTTAAGAGACATGATTATTGTTCCTAAAATGGTAGGAATGCAAATTAATGTTTACAATGGGAAATCTTTTAATGAAATAAAAATAACTCATCAAATGATTGGCCACAGGCTTGGAGAATTTGCTCTTACAAGGCAAAGAGTTCAGCACGGAACTCCGGGAATTGGCGCAACTAAATCATCAGCAGCGGAGAAGAAGTAACATGACAAAAAATAAACTTTATAAAAGTTTAACAAAGCAAGGATTTTTCCCAGAGAAAAAATGACAGAAAAAGATTACAAACCAAAGCATCATGAGAAAGGCATGAATTCCCAGAAACCGCAGCCAAAGCCAGAGTCAAAAGATGTTAAAGGGAAAGAAAAAGAAGTTCCGGTTAGTATATCAAATAACAGAACTGATAAAGCTAATCAAAGTGTTGTAGCAGATAATAAGAATAATCAAAAATCTTCTGATAAGAAAGAAGAGCCCAAAGTGCCAGAAAAAGAAAAAAAGAAAGATGAAAAGCCCAAGAAAGAAGAAGCAGTTGCAAAAGGCCTGAATTTGCATGCATCAAAGAAGCATTGTATGTATATTTCTTCTTTTATTAAAGCAAAGCCAATTGACCGGGCGATTAACGAATTGCAAGAAGTTATAAAAATGAAAAGAGCAATTCCATTTAAAGGCGAAATTCCTCACAGGAAAGGAAATTTAATGTCTGGCAGATACCCGATAAAGGCAAGCAAACAGATTATTTATGTTTTAAAAGCCCTGCGCGGAAATGTCTTGGTTAATGGCCTGGACTTGGAAAAAGCAAGGATTTATTTTGCATCAGCTTCTTGGGCTTCAAGGCCAGCAAAAAAAGGCGGCATGAGATTTAAAAGAGTAAATCTTATATTAAAAGCAAAGGAATTTCCCGCTCAGGAAATTCAGGAGAAAAAATAATGACAACTATACAAAGAAATCCAGAATTTGATATAGAATATAGGCTTAACTTGGAAGATGAAAGGATAAGACTGATTTATGCAGGCATAACCTCTTTATATCACGGAGGAATCCGCTCCCATAGATTTATTGATTTAGATTCAAATGCTAAGCAGATAAAATGTTACATCTTTGAAGATGGAGGTTTTATAGTAAAAGATGAAAATACAATTCTGCCTAATTTGCAAAAACCTATAACAATGATAGCGATTGATAAATTAAGATATGATGAGGCAAACATATTCAGAAGATTATCAAATATTCTTAATAGGAGGTTAAGAAATTAAAATGGAAGAGAAAAAATTCGTCGCCTTTAAGAAAGAAGAATTAGGCGTTAAAGAATATGTAAAAAAATCTCTTGGTAAGGGTAAAATTAGCAGTATTACAGTTGAATACACTCCAGTTGGAGAAAAAATCATTATTGCAACTTCAAAGCCCGGATTAGTAATAGGAAGAAGAGGAGAGAAGGTTGATGAATTGACAAAAGTTATTAAGAAAAAATTCCATTTTGATAATCCTCACATTGAGATTAAGGAGATTAAAGAGCCTTTGCTTGATGCCCAATTAGTTGCAGATGAAATTGCGGTCGCATTGGAAAGGGAAGGCTCTTTAAGATTTAAGGTAATTGCATATAAAATGCTTCAGGAAATAATGAAAGCGGGCGCTCTTGGAGTTGAAATAGTTCTTTCTGGAAAGCTTCCAAGCGAGAGAGCCAGGAGCTGGAGATTTGCCCAGGGCTATTTAAAGAAAACCGGCGATCCTGCAAAAGTTGTTGATAAGGCAATATCACAGGCAAAGACAATTCCGGGAGTTGTAGGAATAAAAGTTGCAATACTTCCTCCACATGCCGTTATCCATGACAAAATAAACATTGACGAAAAAATTAAAAAACAGCTCGTTTTCAATGAATCTGAAAAACAAGAAGTAAAAAATGAGAAAAAAGAATCGGCTAAAACCAAGCCAAAATCAAAAACAAAGAGAGTAAAAAATAATAAATTAAAGGAGGCCGTTTTATAATGGCGATATTAAAATTCAAAGATATTAAAAAGATGAGTTCTCAGGAAATTAAAGAAAAGCTTAAGGAGTTAAAAATTGGGCTTGTTAAAGGAAGCGTTACTGCCAACAAAGCAAATGCAAAAACCAAAGAAATTAAAAGGGCTATTTCACGATTATTAACATTCAACAACCTTGAAGGAAAGTTGAAAAAAATATAAATGGAAATAGACCCAAGATTCGGCTTGCCAAATGAAGCCGGAGTGTTTGAAGAAATCGCAAAAAGCGAGCAGAAAATAACCATTTCCACCGTATCTAGAAGATATGGAAAAATCACAACTCTTGTCTCCGGATTTGACAAGAATTTTGACATAAAAGGGCTTGCCAAAAAGCTTAAAGAAAAGCTTGCATGCGGGGGGACAATTAAAGATGGAGTCATAGAGCTTCAGGGAAACCACAAGAAAATGGTTAAGCCAATTTTGGTTAAGCTCGGCTTTTCAGAAGATTCCATAAGCGACTAAATCAAGCATTGAGAAAAACATGGAAAAGCAAAAAGCAAAAAAAGTTCAGGAAAAGCAGGAAGCATTAAAAATTTTAGCAGGAGCTGTAAGAACAAGAGGCAGAACTTTTTCTGGATTTGTAATAAAAAAATTTCCTAAGAGAGTTGTTATTGAATTTGAACGCACAGTTTATATTCCAAAATACGAGCGCTTTTACAAGAAAAAAACAAGAATCCATGCAAGGCTTCCAGAGTCTTTCAAAAAAGATATTAATGTTGGAGATTATATTCAAGTTCAGGAATGTCGCCCCCTAAGCAAAATTATTCATCATCTAGTTATCAAAAAAATTCGCTCGCCAAACCAAGAGGCTATAAAATGATAACATTTGATGATTTAAAAAGAAATTATGAAGTTGCAAGAGAATGCATGACTGCAAATTTTGATGCAACACAAAATCCAAACTATCCTTCGCATGCAGTCTGGATTGTCCATTCTACTATGGTAAGATGGTTGTATGGCTCAAGCCGAGAACTTTTTAAGAATTTTGAAGAAGAGGCATTAAGTTTTAAAGGCGATTCTAACCAGAATGATTTAGTGGCCGAATGGAGGCATGAAGTAATGTTATGTATGGTGAGGCAAGGAATTGTATATAATAAATATAAAATAAAGGAAAAAGCAAAATGAAAGCAGTTAGTGCAAAAGTTACAAGGGGTTTGAATGTAGGAAGTTATGTCTTGGCAGCCGATAACAGCGGAGCAAGAATTGTTAAGATTACATCTGTTAAACGCGGAAAATCAAGAAAAGGAAGGCAGCAATTTGCAAAAATTGCAGACTGGGTTAAAGTCTCTGTAAGAGTTGGAAAGCCAGACATGAAAGGACAGGTTTTTGATGCAATCATTATAAGGCAAAAAAAACCATTTAGAAGAAAAACAGGAGAAAGAGTCTGCGTTGAAGATAATGCAGTTGCTTTATTAAAAGATGAAAAAGGCAATCCAAAAGGCACGATGATTAAAGGCCCGGTTGCCAGAGAAATTGCTGAAAGATGGAAGGAGGTCGCTAAATTAGCGCAATATGTTTTATGAGCACAAGACAAATTACAGAGGGGCTGATTTTAGAGGTTTTAGAAACAGCAAGAGAGTATGATTTAAAACTTGATGCAAAATCTATTCAGGTAAGATTATTATTAAGAGGGACATACTTATCTGAAGGAACAGTTTTAACTCACCTCAATGGTTTGTATAATGCCAGAGAAATTGAAAGAAAAAGGGTTTTACTATGAGCGCAAGAAAGACAGAAACAACATATGAAGATATTTTATACTCTAGATTAAGCAGAATTCATACTTTATTTGAGCAGAAAAAAATTACAGATGCATCGGCGTCTCTTCTTAGAGGAGCAGCTTATCTGGACTATCATGTTAAAAGAGCAAAGCAGGAGCTTGAAAAAGGCGATAAAGAGGCAATGGCTAGTTCATATCTTGAAGCAACATTGCTGTTCAGCTCTATTACAGAATTAGAGCAAAATCTGGGCAATATTTTATTAATCGTAAATCCAAATACCAATAAAAATTTTTCAGTTTCAAATATATGTGAAAATAGCCTGGAAAGATTTATAGATTACTTTTCAAATTTTGGAGGAAGAGCATCATGAAATTTGATTGTTTTTCAAAAAAAGTTGAAGATTTAGATGTCAAGGCCAGAGTTCAAATTTCAAAGATTAATAGACTGATTGGCAGAGGGATAATCAGCCGGGACAAAGGGGGTTATGCTAAGCAAATAGTCTGGCTTGATAATTCTTTTAACAGGGCAAGATATTATGCGCATCACGGAGATATATACGAATCTGATAGATTAATGCGAAAGATAAATATCCAGCTTAGAGCACTTACTGCAGGAGGTTTAAATTAATATGAAATCCCAATTTTCCGCATCATGGAAATCAAGCAGGCTTCCAAGAAAGCAAAGGAAATATATTTATAATGCCCCATTGCATATAAAGCATAAGTTTTTAAGCTCTAATTTATCCAAAGATTTACGAAAAAAGTATGGCAAGAGGAATCTTCCCCTCCGGATAGGGGATGAAGTGCTTGTCATGCGTGGCTCTTTTAAAAAGAAAAAAGTCAAAGTAACTTCTTTAAACCTTAAGAAATCTGGAGTTTACTTGGAAGGTTTGCAGAGAACAAAAAAAGACGGAACAAAAGTTCTCGCAGTATTCCACCCAAGCACTCTTCAAATTCAGGCTTTGGTTTTAGAGGATAAAGAACGCATTTCCTCACTTAATAGGAAAAACCAATCTTCAAAGAAATAGTCTTAGGCATCTCATAGGCGCCTGATTCATAAAAACCAGCAGGAGGTTTTTATTATGCACTTAACAAGAGAAAGCTCATCAATAAAATTGCCAATTCCTCGGAAAGGAACAAAATATATAGCAAGAGCCTCCTCGCACCTCAATGATTCTGTGCCAGTTGTTATAGCAGTGAGAGATATGTTAAAGCTGGCAAAAACTACAAGAGAGGTTAAAAAAATGATTGCTCAAAAACTGCTTAAAATAAACGGCAAGGCTATAAGAGATTATAGAGAAAGCATAAAACTCTTTAATATTTTTGAAGCAGATAAAACTTATTGGCTCAGCCTTCTTCCAACTGGAAAATTTGTTTTCAAGGAGCTTTCAAAAAAAGAAGATAGATTGGGCAAAGTTATTAATAAGCGTTTGATAAAAAGAGGAGTTCTTCAGTTAAATCTTCATGATGGTACAAATGTATTGACAAAAAATAAAAAGATAAATACCGGGGATTCAGTTTATCTGGACAAAAAGGGAAATATTGTAGGGCATATCCCTCTAGAAAAAGGGAGAGAAGTGTTTATTGTCTCTGGCAAACATCAAGGAAACATAGGGAAAATAGATTCAGTTGATAATTCTAAAATAAATATAAAATACTCAGGAGGAACAGCAGCCCTTAATAAAAGTGCGCTGGTTGTTCTAAAATGAAACAGCAAATGCTTCAAAAATCAGAAAATCCAATGCGCAATATTAAGTTGGAGAAAGTTGTTCTTAGCTGTGGAGCTAAAGACCAGGATTTGGAAAAAGCAAGAAAACTGCTTGAACATTTGTCAAAAAGAAAGGCCCAGATTATTGCATCAAGAAAAAGAATTCCGGATTTTGATGTCAGACCCGGGTTAGAAGTCGGGGCAAGAGTCACATTAAGAGGTAAGGAAGCCACAGACTTATTAAAGCAGCTTTTGGGCGCGATAGATAACAAGCTAAAAAAGAAGCAATTATCTTCAAATCATTTTTCTTTTGGCATTGAGGAATATATAGAAATTCCTGGAATGGAATACAAAAGGGAAATAGGGATTAGAGGATTAAATGTCACAGTTGTTTTTGCCCGCGCAGGTTTAAGAATTAAAAGAAAAAAAATTAAATCTGGAAGAATTCCAAAAAAACAGCATATTTCAGAGGAAGAAATAATAAGTTATATGGAAAAGGAGTTTAAAACAAAATTCAATTAAAATGACAAATGAAACAGAACCAAGGAAATTAGAATTACAATCTCATCTTTCTGAATTTAAAGTTGGAGAAGTAGTTAGAGTGATAGGAATAGCCTCTTCTGTGCAGGATGAAGTAGGAAGAATCCTTCGTTTTGAGGATGCAAATATCCCGATAATATATATTTCTCTTAACAGGACTCCTCCAGAAATTAGAAGTTATTTTCAGATAAGCGGTAAGGTATGGGAAGGAAGAAGAGCTGAAGAGCTTTATGACTTGCATTCAAGGCAAGCAGGAGTGCAGGCATGACATCTCCCCAGTTTAAATTGTTGAATCAATATTCTTTACTAGTAGAAACTAAATCAGGTACTCGCCTAAATTGGTCTGGGCAAGGAGGAAATCTAGTAGTTCCATGTTCAGAGCCAGTCCAAGCATTATATATAGGCCATTATATTAATCCGTATCTTTCTGATGGGAAATTTTTTCATTTCTTAGAATTCCCAGTAAAAAAAGAAGTATTTTTACATAAATTAAAAGAAGGCTCATTCTTTTCTCTTGATGACAAAATAGTTAATGTTCCAAGCCGATTTAATAACCCAGTTGAAACAACTAGATGTGAAAATTATGAAGATTATGTAGGAAGATTTTATGGCTCTCAAAATGATATTCAAAAATATCTTAGAGTAATGAAATTAGCTATGGAGAGATTAAGATGACAGCAAGCGACTGGAATAAAATTTTGAAGCAGCTTAAAAACAAGTCGGTAATTATGCAGAAATTCCTGAAATTCAACAAGCCCAAACCAAGAAAATTTGGCATTGCTGCAAAAAAATGCGAAAGATGCGGTAGATTCGGTGCCCACTTATCACAATATAATCTAAATTTATGCCGACAGTGCTTCAGAGAAATTGGTGAAGAAATCGGCTTTAAAAAATATAGCTAAAATGATTGAAAATATGCAGATTACAGGAATAGAAAGAAGGCAGTACAAGGTAGGAGATAAAGTCTTAGACACATTAGTTCAAGGAAATGTCAAAATAAATAAACCTTTCATAGTAGTTGATAATAACAGTCAAGATATGACTATGGCTAGCCTTATAGCCCTGAGTCCAATAAGAGCAAGCATGCCAGAATTTGAGAGATATAAAGATATTATTCAGGAGTATAAATCAGGATGAGCCAGGACAATGTTTCAGATGCGTTGAACAAGATGATGAATGCAAAAAAGGCGGGGAAAAATTCAGTCATAATTAAAAGATATTCAAATCTTCTCCTTGCGGTTTTAGCAATTGCGAAGCTAAAAGATTATGTGAAAAATTATAAGGTTGTGAATAATCTGCTTGAAGTTGAGCTTGGGAATATCCATGACTGCAAAGCAATAAATCCGCATTTTGCAGTTCAAAAAGATGAAATTGAAAAATATGTTTCCAGGTATTTGCCAGCAAAAAATATTGGAGTTTTAATAATATCAACAAATCAGGGCCTTATGACTCATTTAACAGCTCAGGAAAAAAACATAGGGGGAAGTTTAATTGCTTACATGTATTAAAATGAAAAAAAATATTATAGAGTCGCTTCAGATTCCAGAAGGAATAGAATGCATTTATGAAAAAAATAAACTTACATGCAAAAGCGATTCTAATGAAATTTTCAAAATAATTAATATCCCCAATGTTAAAATAAAAATTGAGGATAAGAAAGTTGTTTTCTTATCTGAAAAGGGAAATAAAATGGAATTTAAAAAAATTAAGTCACATATCGCCCATATCAAAAATATGTTCTTTGGCTTAAACAATAAATTTATCTATAAATTGGAAGCATGCAATGTGCATTTCCCAATGACCCTTAAAGTTGAGTCTGGATTTTTAATTATCAGCAATTTTCTTGGCGAGAGAGTTCCAAGAAAGGCAAAAATTCTTCCTAAAGTTGATGTAGAAGTAAAGGGAATTAAAATTATTGTTTCTTCTCATGACAAAGAAGCAGCAGGGCAGACGGCTGCAAATATAGAAAGAGCGACAAAAATAAAAAGCAGGGACAGAAGAGTTTTCCAGGATGGAATTTTTATCACTGAAAAGCCGGGAGCGCAAAATGAAATCTAAACCAAAGTTTCTAAGGGCAGATACATTTAGGTATTCGCGATTAGGTAAAAAAAGAAGAAAATTGCTTAAATGGAGAAAGCCAAGGGGCAAGCATAACAAAATTAGATTAAAAAGATTCGGCCACCCGGTCCAGCCGGGAATTGGCTTTGGCTCGCAAAAAAATATTAAAGGAAAAATCTCAGGAATGACTGCTAAATTAGTTCATAATGCCAGTGAGCTTTCGCAATTATCAAAGTCAGATATTGCAATAATTGCTCAGGTAGGCGCAAAGAAAAAACTGGATATAATAAAGAAAGCGCAGGAATCAGGGATTCAGATAGCAAATCTAGGAGGAGAAAAATGATAGTGTTGGATATTGAAACATCAGGGATTTATCCAGAAAAGCACGGAATTTGGCAGATTGGAGCATTAGATTTCTATAATCCAAAGAATACATTTTTAGAAGAAGCAAGGATTGATGACGAAGATGAAATTCAGAAAGATGCATTAAAAGTACATGGTAAAAGTGAACACTACTTAAGAGATGTTAATAAACAATCTGAAAAACAACTGCTTGAGAATTTCTTTAGATGGTGCGAAAATGTTCAAATAAAAAATATCTTATCGCATAATCCCCAATTTGACAGGGTATTTATCGAATTTAAGGCAAGAAAATATAATTTAAAAATCATCTCTCAGCATAAAGGAATTGATAAAAATAGCCCTTTCCACCAAAGAGCATTTGATTTGCATTCAATTGCGCAATTGAGATATTATCAAATTTATCGGAAATTTTTGTTAAGAGAAATCCATAGCGATATGGGAATGTCAAACATATTAAAGTTCTGCGGCATTATTTACGAAAGAGGCAGTCATAACGCATTAGAGGATGCAAAATTAACCGCGGAGTGTTTTTCAAGACTTGTTTATGGCAGAAATTTATTGCCAGATTATTTGCAATTTTCAATACAGAAGGAGTTAATAAAATGAATTTAATTAAGAAAAAAATTCTTGCAACAAGAGTTTTAGGAGTAGGAAAATCCAGAATCATCTTCAATCCTTCAAGATTATCAGAAATTAAAGAAGCAATTACAAAGCAGGACATCTGGGACTTGTTGTCTTCTGGAGCAATACTGATTAGGGAAAAGAAAGGAAGAAAAACTATTGTCCCAAGAAAAACAAGAAGAAGGCAGGGAAGCATAAGTAAAAAGGTAAAGAAAGGAAAAAAGAATTACATAATTCTCACAAGAAAGCTTAGAAAATATCTTTCAGAGCTGTTAAGTCAGAAAAAAATTACAAAAGAGCAGTATTATAAATTAAGAAAAGAAATTAAAGCGCGCATATTCAAAACTAAAAATAGCTTGAAGGAAAGAATTTCATAATGGCGAGAACAATAAGACGCAGAAGATTAGAAGCAAAAACAGATTATAAATCCAGGTTAGCTCTGCTTAAATCTAATAAGCCAAGATTAGTGATAAGAAAGACAAACAAATATGTTATTGCACAGCTTGTAATCTCAGAAGTCGCCCAGGATAAACCCATTATTACTCTTTCCTCTAAGGATTTATTGGCAAAAGGATGGCCAAAGGAAAAGGCGGGCAGTTTGAAAAGCCTTGCAGCTTCATATTGCCTTGGGCTTCTTATAGGAAAAAAGGCCAAAGAAAAAACGAAAGAAGCTATTTTAGATATCGGCATGTACAGAAATGTTCCCAAATCACGAATATATGCAGTTTTAAAAGGTGTGCTGGATTCCGGCCTTAATATTCCGCATAATCCTGATGCCTTGCCAAGCAAAGAAATGCTTGAATCAAATCCAAATACAAGAGATATATTAATTAAATTAAAGGATAAGTTATAATGAAAAAAATTAAATTAGTTACAATGGAAAAGATATTAAATGAAATTAAGGAAGAATTTACTAGAAAAGTTTCAGATAGCCATAAATTGAATAGGGAATTAATTGTTGAGGAATATATCCCTTCTTTGCTTTGTCATAGTTCATTAAGCCTTTCATTAGAACATCTTATAGGAAAATATAACACTTATATTAGGAATTATGGAGGTTTTAATTAAAATGGCGGAAAAAGAATCTGTTAATGAACCAAAGGACTTGATTGAGCCAGTTCCGGAAGAAGTTGAAAAAATAGAATTGCCAGAGTCTTTGGAGCCTGAAAAGAAGCTTTCCCGCGGGGAAAGAAAGGCCCTTTTAGAAGCAGAAGCAGAAAAAAAAGCCCTTGATTCATGGCTCCCTAAAACCCTTTTAGGAAAAAATGTTAAATCCGGAAAAGAAAAAGATATTGATAAAATCCTGAATTCTAAAAAGAAAATTCTTGAAGCTGAAATCGTAGACTCATTATTGCATCTTGAAAATGATTTGCTTTTAATAGGGCAGGCAAAGGGAAAATTTGGAGGGGGCAAAAGAAGAGCATGGCGCCAAACACAAAAAAAGACTATGGAGGGAAATATAGTCACATTTTCATGCATGGCCGTCGTAGGAGATAAAAAAGGCCATATCGGTCTCGGATTCGGCAAGGCAAAAGAAACTCTTCCTGCGAGGGCTAAGGCATTAAGAAATGCAAAATTAAATATAATAAGAATAACAAGAGGATATGAAACCCATGAATCTCCAGGTTCAATCCCACACACAGTTCCTTTTGCTGTTGAAGGAAAATGCGGATCAATCAGGATAAAATTGATTCCCGCTCCCAGAGGGACAGGATTAGTAATTGGAGATGAATCCAAAAAAATTTTAAGACTGGCAGGAATCCAGGATATTTACGCTGTAACAAAGGGCCAGACGAGAACGACTTTTAATGTCGCAAAAGCCTGCATTAATGCATTGCAAAAGACAAATGAGGAGCTGTTAAAATGAAGATGATACTAGTAATAAGAATTTCGGGATTAGTAGAAGTGCCCCGGGATGTCCAGGAAACTTTATTTAGACTCAGGCTTAGAAAAAAATATTCTGCAATTTTGTTGAAAGATACTCCTGCAAATCTCAAACTCCTAAAAACTATAAGAAACTTTGCAGCATACGGCCAAATAAACAAAGAAACCCTTTATTCATTAATAGAAAAAAGAGCCCAATTAATAGACAAAAAGAAAAAAATTAATGCCCTTGAAATAATAGAGCAGCTTGATAAAAAACCTCTTCAGGATTTAAACATTAAGCCTTTTTTCAGGCTTCATCCCCCAAGAGGCGGAATTGACAGCAAATTGCATTTTCCGATAAAGAAAGGTGTTTTAGGAGACAACAAGGAAGATATTAATGAGCTTGTCAGGAGGATGCTGTGATGGAAAAAGCAGATTCAAACAAAATATTTTTGGAAGTAGGAAAGAGATACAATGTAGAAGTTCCTTCAGGAATTCTTCATCACGACCCGAGAGAAGTTTCTGCAATGTATATTGGACATAAGCATTCAGACACCCCCTGTTATCAAAGATTAACATCTGCTGAAGGGCATTTATTTGCGTACATTTCTCCTAAAGGTTCTTTGGAATTATACACTATAAGAACAAACGATTCGTCAGTACCTCAAATGTGGCACTCCGAAGGGGAAGATGGTCCAGATTGGCCCCGGGGAATACCAGTAGAGAAGTTAAATCTTGAAGATATTAGAATGTCAGGGAGTGAAAAAGAATACTTATTGAATATATTAAAAAGAAAGGAGGAGTCTAAAAGACTATCTTCAAAATGAAATTCAAAAAAAGAAAAAAATCATCGCGAAGGCATGCAAAGCAAACAGCATTTAGAGGCTCAAAAAAAAGAACCAGAGGCTCTGGAAATCAGGGCGGAAAAGGCATGGCTGGCACAGGAAAAAGAGCAGACCAAAAGAAAACTTTAGTTATAAAATTAACAGGCGGAAATTACTATTTCGGCAAAGACAAAGCATTGAGGCGTGGAAATATCCCTAAAAAACTTCAAGTAATTAATCTTTCAGACATAGAGCAAAGAGCATCATCTTTTCCGGTTGAGAATGGAATAATTAATTTGTCAGGATATAAAGTTCTGGGAGAAGGCGAGCTAAAGAAAAAATTAAAAATCAAAGCTTCCGCAGCCTCAAAGTCAGCAATTGAAAAAGCAAAATCCTCCGTAAGTGAAATTATTCTTGAGTAAATAAAAAATAATATATTTAGATAAAGAGAACATTTAAATACATGAAGTATTTAAATAAATAATGGCCATAATAACTATAAGCGTTAATGACAGCTTAAATAAAGAATTCAGAGAAATAGTAAGAAGAAAATTAGGAGAAAGAAAAGGAGCCTTGGGAAAAGCAATTGAAGAAGCTATAATTGATTGGCTTGGTGAGCAAAAACAGGGAGAAATAGCCGAGAGGCAGATAAATCTTGCAAAGCGGGGGCTTTACTCTTTGAAGGGTTGGAAATTCAATAGAGAAGAAGCATATGAAAGATAATGAAGTTTTCTTTTTAGATACAAATGTATTAATTTATTATTATGAGTCAGGAAGTTCATCAAAAAAGACAATTTCTGAAAAGTTGGTTAATCAATGCTGGAATAGAAAAATTAGCCTCGCTGTTTCAAATCAAGTTCTTTCCGAGTTTTCCTCAGCAGCCATAAAAAAATTAAAACTTTCTCCTTCTGAAGTAAAAGTTTTAATTAATGATATAACTGACTTTACAGGCTTCATAAAAATCAATTATTCAGAAAAGACAATTCTTTCAGCCCTTGGGATAATGCAGGCCAGCGTTGTTCCTTTCTGGGATGCGCTTATTGCATCAACTATGCTGGAAAATAATATCTCAAATATTTACACTGAAAATATAAAAGATTTTAAGATTCCAGGGATAAAAGCAGTTAATCCATTTAAGTAATATGAAATTGAAGAGTCTAAAGATATGCCCAAAATGCAAATCCCCAGATATTAAAGAGTACATTTCTTCTTTCTCTGCTCCGACAAATTATAAATGCAATAATTGCAATTGTCAATGGTTTGGAATTTCTCCCGAGATAAAATTAAAAAAATCAAAGAGAAAAATATCAAGAAAAACTTCAAGCCATTAATCTTAATGAAGTAGAGCATAAGCTTGAGCTAAGGCCGCGCGCATATTAATTTGAACTTGAATTATTGTAAGAGTAGGCTAAAAATCTCCTAAAGCAAGAGCAGGAAAGAACCTTTAAAAATCCCCTTTCTTAATATTTAAATGGATATTAAGAGTTTGTTATATAATCTCCCGGAAGTCAAGCATCCTCTTGAAAAGAGGCTTTCATTTAATGTAAAACTAAAATGGACTCTTATAGTTCTGGCTGTTTTTTTCATCCTGGCAAATATTCCTTTGTATGGGCTTGGCCCCAATTCTTTGGCGCAATTTGAATACTTGGCTTTAATTTTAGGAACTGAATTTGGAAGCATCATCAGTTTAGGAATAGGGCCCATAGTTATGTCTTCTATTATCTTGCAGCTTCTAGTAGGTTCTGGAATTTTAGCAATTAATACAAATACCTCCGACGGAAAGAAATATTTTCAAGGCCTGCAGAAATTAGGAATTTTATTTTTTATAATTTTTGAAGCTCTAATTTATGTATTAATGGGCGGCTTGCAGCCGGTTGCTCCGGCCTATACGCCAATTCTTATTGTGCAATTAATGCTTGGCGGCTTGGCAATAATGTTTATGGATGAAGTTACCTCCAAATGGGGCCTTGGCTCTGGAGCAAGCTTATTCATCGTAGCAGGAGTTGCATGGGGGCTATTTTCCGGATTATTCCAATTCCTTTCTCCAGCAGGAGAAAACTGCTTCACTGATTTTTCAGGAACTCCCTGCGCAGGAAAAATCTTAGTTATTATACAATCAATTATTAATGGCGCTCCGACAGAAGCTCTTGCAGCATTTGTAGTTATTGCAGTCACTATAGTAATCTTTTTGCTTGTTGTTTGGGCGCAAAGCCTAAAAGTTGAAATCCCTCTTTCATACGAAAGATTAAGAGGGTACAGCATTAAATGGCCTCTTGCATTTTTCTACGCATCAAATATTCCGGTTATTTTAGTTGCAGCATTATTAGCAAATCTTCAGCTTTTCGGGGGCCTTTTAGAAAACTGGCTCGGGCATCCTACTCTTTTAGGAGGTTTTTCAAGTGGCCAGCCTATTTCCGGCCTGGCATTTTGGCTCGGAAGTTCAAATCTTTTAGAGGGAATAATAAGAGGAAGCCTGCAAAGCTCCCAGATTTTGCAGGCAATAACTCATTTAATTTTCTTCATGGCTTTCTCAGCTTTATTTGCCACCCTTTGGGTTAAAACATCAGGCATGGATGAAGCAAGCCAGGCAAAGAAAATAGCTGCTTCAGGGTTGCAAATTCCAGGGTTTAGAAAAGACGAAAGGGTTTTGGAATCAATCTTGAAAAGATATATCCTGCCATTGACAATTATGGGTGGACTGGCAGTAGGGGCATTGTCAGCAATTGCAGATACCCTGGGCGCCTTAACATCAGGAACTGCAATTCTTCTTGCAATTATGATTATGTATCAGCTTTACATTAATATTGTCCAACAGCATGCAATGGACATGCACCCTGCTTTGAAAAAGATGGTTGCTTAAGCACCATCTTTTATATTTACTAAGGCAATGATAAATAGATTAAAGAAATTATCCAAAGGTAGTATAATGGCGGCTTGTTTCTCTCAAAGGCACAAAAATACTTTAAATAGTCAAGCTTAAAAACACTCCCCGCATTATTCAATTAGAAAAAATGAAAGGAATGAAATTGCTTTTTCTTGTATTGCTTCTAAGCATTGTAGTTGCATCTCTATGGGATAAAATGCAAATAATAAAAGATTCAGTTCACTTTCTTCTTAATCCTACTTTTGGAGCCCTTCTTAACTGGAATCTTCACTTAGGTTTTTTTCTTATTGCTTTCTTTTTTACTTTAATTACAACTTTGCTCCAGAAATATGCAACAGACCAGGCAACTTTAAAGCAAATCAAGGAAGAGCAGAAACTTATTCAGGAGGAGATGAAAAAATTCCGCGAGCATCCGGAAAAATCCATGGAGTTAAATAAAAAATCAATGGAGCTGGCTTTCAAAGCAATGCCTCTTTCAATGCGCCCAATAATTTTCACATCCATTCCTTTTGTATTATTCTTAAGATGGTTTACAGATTACTTCTCTCTTTACACAGGAGCAAAAATCTACGGCCTTTTCTCAATTCACGGCTCTTTCCTGTTTCCCGGATGGATATGGGCTTATATTTTAACAACAATTTTCATTTCAAGTATATTAAGAAAATGGCTTAAAGTTCATTAATTATAGCGCGGGACATAAGTGATTTACCAAAATTGCAGTATAATACAACAGATAATTATCTCCAACAATGGTTTTTACATACGATAATTGATATTTTATTTCTGACAATTAGTAATGATATTTTTTTGTCGTGATAAAAAATTAATGTCTTTTAC
>CAZJEV010000005.1:0-24623 GCA_964545215.1 Candidatus Woesearchaeota archaeon | reverse complement strand
TATTATAATGACGAAGTTATAAAATCAAGCCCATTTAGCAATTGGGATGCCCTTTTTATTTATCTTTCTGAGAAGCCAAGGATACCTATTGTAATAGATGAATTTCCTTATATTGTTCAATCTTCCAAAAAAATAACTGGCATACTTCAGGACCATTGGGATAATAGATTTTCAAAAAAAGGCTCTTTTATCGTTTTATGCGGATCTTCAATTACAATGATGGAAAAGTTGTTAGGAAAGAAGAGCCCAATTTATGGAAGAAGAACTGAACAGATTCTTTTAGAGCCGCTTAAATTTAATGATGCCTGCTTATTTTTTCCAGAGTCAATGAACCTTAAAGATAAGGTATTAAATTATTCTATTCTTGGAGGAATGCCTGCTTATCTTTTGGAGTTTGATTTTAAGAAAAGTTTAAGGGAAAACTTGATTGAAAATATTGCAAGAAAAAATAAATTTCTCTATCAGGATGTTTTATTTACATTAAGAGAAGAGTTAAAAGAGCCCAGGAATTATTTTTCAATTTTATTTTCAATAGCCAAAGGAAATAGTAAAGCTGGGCAAATTGTGAATGATACAGGATTAGATAAGTCATTTGTCAGCAAATACTTGGGAGTTTTGATAGATCTTCAGCTTATTGAAAGAAGAGTTCCAATAACTGAAAAGAATTCTACAAGGTCAAGAAACGGGATTTATCTGCTTAAGGACAACTTCTTTAAATTTTGGTTTAAATTTGTATTTGAAAACCAGGAATATGTAGAACAAGAAAAGCAAGAAAAACTTGTTGATGAGAAAATTATGCCTGAACTTTTGGGATTTGCAGGAAGGATATTTGAAGAAATTGCTCTCTCTGAAATGATCAGAAGTGGAAAGTATAGAGATTATTTATTTGGCAGATGGTGGGATAAGAGTGTGGAAGTTGATATAGTGGGAATAGATAAATCTAATAAGAAATTATTAATTGGAGAAGTCAAGTTTAAGAAACTAACAAGATCAGAGATTAATGAGACAAAGAGGGCTCTTAAAGAAAAATCTCAGAAAATAGGTATGGCAACATTTGAAAGAAAATTTGTGATAATCTGCTTAGACTGCGATTTTGATGATTCTGAAATTGAGATAATTAAACTTGAAAAGATAAATTAAGCGGGAAAAGAAGTGCAATATGGTAAAGAGCTTTAAATCTTGCCTATATTCTCTGATGCTGAGGTTCAGCTCATTGATGGACTCCTCAATCAGTCCCACAAGTTCCATACAACCGAAGGTCGTTGGGAAGCGCCGTAATTCCGATTTGCCTTAGCGCGTTTATAACTGCCGAAGGATTCTGAGAGACGCGTTGAATTAAGTCTAGTGGGAAACTGGGGAATTCGTAAGGACTGTAGGATTGCGTTCTGTTCAATACGTACTTACTGTGATGAATTTCTATACCTAAATGAACGCAGTCGAGCTCGGCATGGTCTATTCTATCCAAGCTGGAGAGGAGCAGGAGACCATGCTGGTTAGCTAGCGATTCAAGTTCAGATATACGGACCCAATCGGAATCGGAAAGTACGCTTGCGGGAAGATCAAGATTCTCACTAGGGAGATTGCCGAGACAGATTCCATAGAAGAGTATTGGATAAGGCATTTTTGTTTTTTATGAGAGTACATATTCAGTTTAATTGAAGAAGTAGGGCTGCAATGGGTATTTAATTGTTGTGGTAACCCTCCGAAAGTGGTACTAGTTAGACATAAGGTTCGATTGTCCCGGGAGCGTGGAGCTCATTGGAAAAAGATTTATAAGTAGGCGAGCGATTGATGAGGTGGAGACTGGGAGTGTTTGAATAAGTTTGCGGCGGGGAATCCCCGCGTATATTCATATGTATTCAGTCATACTTTCTCCGAGACGTTTTCGGATAAAAATGCGGTATGGTCTATGCGCTTTTACTTTGCTGTAAAATTATATCTTGATTTTGCTTCTTGGATTTTTAATAAATCATAATTATCTATCTCTTTTCTTTCGGGAGTTCTATTTTCTCTGGAGAAAAGCCATTTTTTTATTACTTCCATATATAAAAGGCTTCTAATGGTAATTATTCCAGAAGGAGTTTTATAAAAGATATTTTGATCTGCATATTCAGCAGGAATTCTTAAGTCAGATTCATTTTTATCTAAGGAGATTATTTCTTTTCTGTTAAATTGTGGAGAATATTTAAATTTGTGATGAACAATTCTATGAGGATGAACATCTATGAAATCTAAAAAGTTAAGATTTGGAACAGGTTTTCCAGATTCAAATCTTATCAATCTAAGATTTGGATATGATTTTCTTAAATCTCCATCAGCCCATTCCGGAACTTCATAAGTTTCTAATTTTACATCCGGAGCCGTTCTAACTTGCCAACCTCTGGAGAAAAGCCTGTAGTCTCTTGATTTTTGCGCTTTTTCCACTATATCGGCCAAGCAATCTTCATGAATATCTATGTTAAAATTTCCCGGGTTACGGTAGAATTTCCCATAACCTATTTGAACAGCTATTCCTCCTGAAAGAAACCATCTTTTATCTCCAAGGATTTTTGGAAGTTCAGCAAGATTTTTTTCAAGGAGAGATATTTGCTCTTGAGTGATTGGCTCAAGTGTTCTGCGTATTACTTTGCTTTTAATGGCAAAATCACTTTTCGGAAAAATATTTCTTACACCCATGATATAATCTTTATAACTGAGTTTTTAAGTTTTGATTACTCTTGGAAAGTGTGATACTAAGGTTTATAAGCCCTGATTTTTATTAGAGTCCATTAAGGAGAAAGGAGGCAAAATGGTACAAGGATATTGTGTTAAATGCAAGACACAGAGGGAGATAAAGAATCCTGTGGAGTCTTTGACTAAAAGAGGAGTCAAGATTGCAAAAGGCAAATGCCCCGTGTGTGGCATAACAGTCTGCAGAATGGGTGGAATTAAGTAAACAAGCATTTATTTTTTAATAGGTTTGTATTTTTAAGGGCGAGAAAGTTATTTCTAATAAGCTGGTGAAAGTTGTTTCGAGCAAGTTTTAAATATCTGCTTTTCAAGGTAGAAGAATGGATGATAAAACGGGAAGAGATAAAGAGTTAACAATTGATGAATTGGCCGCTTTTTGCAAGAGAAAGGGGTTTGTTTATCCGTCTGGAGAGATTTATGGGGGTTTGGCTGGATTTTATGACTATGGGCATTTGGGGGCTCTTTTGAAAAGGAATTTTGAAGATATATGGAGGGAATATTTTTTAAATTTAGGGGAGAATTTTGCGGAGATTGAAACATCTGAAATAATGCCTGAGAAAGTATTTGTTGCAAGCGGGCACTTGAAGAATTTTAATGACTATGCGGCCAGGTGCAAGAAGGGCCATATAGAAAGGGCCGACTATCTTCTGGAGAAAAAAATAAAGAAAAGGTTTGAAGGTTTAAGTGCGGAAGAATTGTTTAGCCTTATAAAAGGAAATAAAATTACCTGCTCTGTTTGCGACTCTGCTATAGAAAAGGTTGAGATTGCCAATATGATGTTTCCTCTTTATTTGGGGATTGGAGGAGGTACCAGAGCTTTTTTAAGGCCGGAAACTGCTCAGAGTCCTTATGTTAATTTTAAAAATCAGGCAGAAGTTATGAGAAATAAATTTCCCTTAGGAATTGCTCTAATTGGCAAGGCTTATAGGAATGAATTATCTCCGAGAAACTTTTTGCTTAGACAAAGAGCTTTTACACAAGCAGAGCTTCAGATTTTTTTTAATCCTAAGATAATAAATGAGCATCCTGAATTTGAAAGCATTAAGAATAAAAAATTAAGAGTTGTATTGAGCGACCAGAGAGGCAAGGGCATCCAGGAAATCAAAGTTTCAGAGCTTTTGAAGAAGCTCCCCAAGTTTTATCTTTACTATATGGCTAAAGTGCAAGAGTTTTATCTAGATGTTTTAAAATTGCCTGAAAAGAAGTTTAGATTTTATGAGCTTAATGAGAGAGAAAAAGCATTTTATAATAAATATCATTTTGATATGGAAGCCGATTTAGAGGGATTAGGATGGACTGAATTAGGAGGAGTGCATTATAGAACAGACCATGATTTGAAAGGGCATCAGGAAGTTTCAAAGCAGAATATGAGCATTTTTGATGAAGAGACAAAGGAAAGATATATTCCTCATGTTCTTGAATTGAGCTTCGGGGTTGATAGGAATTTCTATTCTGCATTGAATTTCGCATATAATTATGACAAGAAAAGAGAGAATGTTGTTTTGAAATTACATCCCAAATTAGCGCCAATAAAGGCGGCCGTTTTGCCAATTGTTAAAGATGAGAAAATGAGCAGGCTTGCCGATGAGATTATGAATGAGTTGAAAAAAGAATGGAATGTTATTTATGATGAATCCGGAAGTATTGGAAGAAGATATTCAAGGCAGGATGAAATAGCAACACCTTATTGCATTGCAATTGATGAGCAGAGCTTGAAAGATAAAAGCGCTACTATAAGGAATAGAGATGATACTAAGCAGATAAGAGTTAAAATTTCTGAAATTAAGGAAATTTTAAGCAAGTTAATTTATGAAGAAATAAAGTTTGAGAAAGCGGGCAAGATTGTTGAAACCAGAGTTAAATAAAATTATTAATGAAATTTCGGATAATTTATTATATCTCGGAATTAATTAGATTTAAATAACGATTAGCCTTTTGAGATTAATGGAAGGGGCTGATGAGGGGGAAGTTTATGAGAATGAAGTCAAAGAGATACTTGCAAAGGCGGAAATAAGCGTTTTGCTTGATACTTACGACGATATTTTTTCTGATTTTGACCCAAGACCTTATAGCCAGAGAGCAATTTCAGATGATTTCTTATCAGAGGCTAAGAGGGCAACAATGGACAGAGAAGGAAATTTTCATTTAAGATTTTTAATTCCTAAAAAAATGAGAAATTTAAATGAGGAGCATTTGATAAAAAAAAGATTGAGAGAGCATTTCAGAAAACACGCAATTCTTCTTGAGCAGGAAATAAAGAAAACAAGAAGAGGGGGAATTTTCATGGCTCTTTTAGGAGCAGCATTGCTCATTCTTGCAACCCTAATTGCGCATTTTTTTGAATACAAAAATATTTTTTTTACTTTTCTTTTAATTTTGCTTGAGCCAGCGGGATGGTTTACTGCCTGGACCGGACTTGATCAGCTTTATTATACTGTGAATGAGAAGAAGCCAGATTATATTTTTTATGAGAAAATGACCCGGGCCGAAATTACATTTATTTCTTATTAGTTCTGCATGACCTATTTTGGAATCTTGAGTTTTTACTTTGCAATAAATATCTTTACCTGAATGTATTGAAGATATCAGTAAGGTTTTTAAAATGTTTTAATTAGTAGCTAATATGGGTGAAATTTGGCTTTATTCAATATTAAGCGTTTTTATAGTAAGCTTAATTTCTTTTGTGGGAATCCTGTCTTTTAGCATTAAGGTTGAAAAATTAAGGAAGGTTTTGATTTATTTAATCAGCTTTTCTGCAGGGGCATTGCTTGCAGATTCCTTTATGCATTTATTGCCGGAATTAATAGAGGAATCCGGATTTGTTCTTTCTACTTCACTTTATATTCTGGTTGGAATAACTGTTTTTTTTATTCTGGAAAAAATAATCAGATGGCATCATTTTCATATGCCTTTTGACAAAGAGCATGAGCATCCATTTGTTTATATGAATCTTGTCGGAGATGGGCTGCATAATTTCATTGATGGAATGATAGTTGCGGGAGCTTATATGCTTAATTTTGGGGCAGGCATAGCAACTACTCTTGCAGTCATATTACATGAAATCCCCCAGGAAATAGGTGACTTTGGGGTTTTATTGCACGGAGGATTTACAAAGGCAAAGGCATTAATGTTAAACTTTTTAAGTGCTTTAACCGCAGTTTTAGGAGCAATAATTGCATTGCTTTTGCAGTCGCGGATTGAGCATCTTGAGCTGGTAATTGTGCCGTTCACTATCGGGGGATTTATTTACATTGCAGGAAGCGATTTGATTCCTGAACTGCATAAAGAATCGCATAATATAAAAAAGGGGATTTTGCAGACTCTTGCTTTCATATTGGGAATTTTAGCAATGGCTGCTTTGTTATTTTTGGAATAAATGTTTTTGATGATAAATTATTAAAATAAAGATAATATTATACTAATAATGGTTAAAAGTATAGGGTTAGATATTGGAACAGTTTTGATTTTATTTGGGATTGCGATAATTGCGTTTGGTTTGATATGGAAATTTAATATTTTTCCTTTTGGAAAGCTTCCGGGAGATATAATTATTGAAGATGAAAAATGGAAGTTTTATTTTCCTATTGCCACTTCTATTTTAGTAAGCTTGATTTTAACTTTGATATTTTTTATTATGTCAAGGAACTTGACAAAAACCACGCCTTTTAAGGCGTGGTCGTTCCTTGAGCATCCAAAAAACGAGTGCCTGTCACAAACCGCACCTTTTAAGGTGCGGTGGCACATCGTTTTTTTGATAAGCAGATTAATTAAACTTTAGGAAAGTTGCTTTTAATTATAAGAATGTTTAAATAAAAGTGAAACTGCTTTTCGTAATGAAGAAGTTTTTGTCTTTAGTTGTTTTGAGCGGATTTTTGGCCGGATGTTCTACTTTAAAAAAGATTGGATTAACTAAAGAAGACATCCAAGAGTGCAGATTGAAAATAAATTAGTTGAAATGGTTGAGGCGAAAGGAATTATACCATATAGCCAGATGAATATTTATGAATTAGAAGGAAAACTTATTGAGAGTTTTACCGACGGGAAGATTAATACGGAAGGGGCTGATGGAAATGTTGACAGATATGTTGTTTTAACTCGCGATGGATACATTGCTTATGGCAATAATTATGTTGTTGATGCAAATAGGCAGAAAATAGAAGGAAGCGGGGAATTAGCAATAGAACTTGTTAAAGTAAGTCAGCAGAAATTAAAAGAAGCTACGGAAAGATATAATGCAAAGAAAAAAGAGTATTTTGAAACAGTAATTAATTCATTTAAATAAATAGGTTTATAATTCCAGTTTTTAAGATAATTAAGGGCCTGTGGTAGAATGATTTCATACGCACCCATGGCATGGGTGAAATCCGAGTTTGATTCTCGGCAGGTCCATTTTTGTTTTTGTTGGCAGGAGTTAAATAATAATTAGGTCTATTGAGCAAGTAGTCTCTGAAAACTTGATTTTTATCTACTACAATAGACAAAAATAAGACAAAAGTTTTATAAATAGAATAAAATAGACTGTTTTATGATTATTGATGATTTGATATGGAAGACAAGGCGCTTCATTACTAGAAGAGGAATGCCTAATGAGATGCGTGCTGTTCTAAATAAAATTCATAAAAAATATGCCGAACTTGACCTAAGCGGAAATTACTGGCCACAGCAAAAGGATGAGAAATTATCAAAATTGATTGATATAATAAACAATGATACTGATATTAGCAGGCTAGTATCTATGCAGAATAGTTTGCCTTTACCATTTGATAATTCTGTTTATGAACTTGTCACAGGTGAGAAAACAGGCATTGGCGGATTTGGTGTGGATTTGTGCATTGAAGAAAATGGTCTTTATGTAAATGACTTTGATAGTTATGAATCAAAAGCTAGCAGAATCCCTGCCAGTGCCGAGGTAATAAAAAAGTATAATCCAAGAGTGGACGCCGAGAGAATAAGGGGGGCTGTTGTGGATTACACAGAAGAAGAGAGGTATATAGACCGTCTTACATGGCTTAAACAAATGCATGGCACGGCAAGGCGTTATTTAGGAAAAAGAGCGTTATTTAGCGTATAATTTCTACAATTTTACTGAAACGAACACTATTGGTCTATTTGTCACTTATTCTAAAAGTTTATCTAGAAAGATATTCTTGCTCTAATTGCGAGATATAATCTGGATATGCTTCAAGAAATCTAAGAGCTTCTGGCTCAATTAAAGCTTCAACAGACTTATATTCTTCTGGGTTTTTTATTTCTGGATGAGTTTCTGAATAGTGGACATGAATTAGTTCGTGAACAAACACTTTTTTTATTTCTTCTCTAGTTAAAATATCATTGAGAAGAATATTATATCTAGAGCCTGGCAAAGATTCTACTCCACCATTTGAAAAAAGGGGCTTAAATTGAACAGAGTTAAGCTTTGTTTTTAAGGTAATTTCTGCTCTTTCTGGAGTTAGAGAAGATTTTTTTATTGTTTCTCTTAGCAGTTCTAATTGTTGATGAAAATTCATTTTCTTAAATTATTGTGAAAGTATTTAAAGATTTATCTTTCTGATTTAATGAGGGCTCATAGTACAGTGGCAATATACACCGTTCGCGTCGGTGAGATTCGGGTTCGATTCCCGATGAGTCCATATCCTAAAAATAACTCTGAGAGTCTTTAGAAAATATTATAAATGATTACTTGCTCAAAGAAGGATGAAAAAGGGGAAGGTGATCGGTATTATTGCTATAAAGGGAGGAGTTGGAAAGACAACTATTTCTGCTTCTTTGGCTTCTGATTTAGTTAATCACTATGGAAAAAAAGTATTACTAATAGACGGGAATTATTCAGCTCCGAATCTTGGGTTGCATATGGATATAATATCTCCTGAAAAAACTATTCATCATGCTCTTGATGGAAAGGTAAGAATTGAAAGTACAATAATTAATAGATATGGGGTTGATGTTATTCCTGGAAGTTATGTTTATGATAAAAATTTAAGCGTTCTAAAATTAAAGGATAAGCTTGCCAAAATAAAAGAAAATTATGATTTTGTAATAATTGATTCTTCTCCAAGTTTAAATGATGAAGTCTTAAGCGTTATGCTAGCGTCTGATAATGTTTTTGTTGTTACAACGCCCGATTATCCGACATTAAGCTGCTCCCTTCAGGCCGCAAAGCTGGCCAGGCAGAGAGGAAAGCCAATTTCTGGGATGATAATAAATAAAATAAGAAGCCCGAGATGGGAAATCCAGATGAAGGAGATTGAGGAGGCTGTTGAAATTCCAGTTGTAGCAAGAATTCCGGATGATAAGAATAATATAAAGGCTCTTTTCACGAGAATTCCGACTTCAATTTACAGAAAAAACTGCAGGTTCTCAAGGGAAATTAACAGATTAAATGCGGCTTTAGTCGGCAAGGTTGAGAAAAGATCCTGGTTTGGTTATTTCAAGAGGGATTTAAGAAAAGAGGAAGTTAACAGGCAATTGATGAAGGAAAGCTTTTATGGAAATGTTTTTAATGCAGCTTAATAAGAAGAATTAAAAGCCCAGGTTAATAGATGAAATTATAATGGAAAATAAGGATTGCATTTTTTGCAAGATAGCTCGGGGCAAAATCAAGGCTGAAATTGTAAAAAGCAGCAATAATTTTATCGCTATTTTTGATACCAAGCCTGCTGCGGAAGGGCATACTTTAATAATCCCAAAGAAGCATTTCGTAACTTTGCTTGATATTAATAATACACTTGGAGAAGAGCTTTTGAAATTTACAAAGGAAATTGCCTCTTCGCTCCTTGAGGAAAAGTATGGGGATGGGTTTAATATTATTATGAATAATCTTGAGCCTGCCGGGCAGATTGTAAAGCATGCGCATATCCATGTTATTCCGAGGAAAGAAGGAGATGGATTGAGAATGATTGTTTAGCAATCATTCTTTGGAATTTATCGGCATTAATGGAGAAGATGATTTGCTTTTAATAAGAAAATAGTCGCTCTTGATTATTCTTGGCTTATTTTTTTGAATATCTGTCAGGTTTATTTTTGAAATTGCTTTTGCTGACACTAGAATAAGGATAAATGAGTGAATTATCTTGTTTTTCTTTTTTATATGCTCAAGAAAGATTTTTTCTATTTTTTGATTATTGATTTTAATGTTGAACTTTCTTGCTATTCTTTTTGCCGCTTCTTCCGGAGATTCTCCGACAAGCAGCCGCCCGCCTGGAAGGCCCAGAAGGCCCAGGTAAGGCCTTTTTGTTCTTTTTACAAGAAAAGCCCGGCCTTTGTGTTTAATTAATACAAGAACTACAGGAATCACGGCTTGCTTTTCCGACATATAGGGAATTAGGTATTCGGAGTCTGGAGAAAGCCGGTATTCTTTATTTGATTTTTCAAGTTTATTATCTTTAATCAGCTTTTTTAAATGATAAGCCAAATTATTTGACCGTATTTTAAGGCTTTTTTGAATTTCTTTAAATGAAAGGGATTCATTATGAGCGAAGAGGTTGAGTATTTTTTCTTCCATTTTAGTCAAATTTTTTGAGCAACTGTTTAAATATAAAGATTATTGCTTTTTATTATGGATACCAATAAAGCGCATTATATTGCAGTGACTGGAATTATCGTTAAAAATGGGAAGTATTTAATTGTTAAAAGAGCGGAATGGGAAAAAGCATTTCCTGGGAAATGGACGGTTCCCGGAGGAAAGATGGAAGTTTCAGATTATATCTCGAAAAAGAAAGATACATCGGAGCATTGGTATAATGTTTTGGAAGATGTCTTGAAGAGAGAGATAAAAGAAGAGACTAATTTGGAGATTGATAATGTTGGATATGTCTGCAGCATGATTTATATGCGCTCTGACGGAATTCCTTGCCTGATAATAAGCTTATATGGCTCGCCTGTCGGAGGGGAAATAAAATTATGCCCTGCCTTGACTGAATATTCATGGGTCTCTCTTGAAGAAGCTAAGGATTATGATTTGGTTGAGGGGATGCTGGATGAATTAGTGATGTTAGACGAATTTTTGAAAACTGGGAAGCACATGGTTTGGGGAAAATGAGAAAAATTAATTAAGACCTGTGCTTGAAATATTCAATCTGCCTCAGGCGCTTTTTTGCTTCTTCTAAGGTTTTATAAGTACCCATATTTCTTCCGCTTTTGGCAAATACTCTATAATGGCCTTTGCTTTTTCTTATCATTCTATTTGTAAGCGGAGGAATTATAAAAATACTTGCAGTATAAATTGAGTATTCATCATAAAACGAGTATTCATCATAAAACGAGTTAGAATACAATAATTTTTTTAAACTATCTTATTACCTGTTTAATATGGCTAATTTAGAACTAAGTGGAGATAGATGTTTCGGTAAATTTGAAGGAAATGTTTATGCAGACTATCGGGGCGAAGGTAATTACGATTGCGGGTGGAAAGGGAAAGGATTGATTAGGAAAAGTGATGAAAGGACTGTGAGATTTTTATTTCATTCAAGTTTGGGCAGGTTTTATGAACCAAGGTTATCAAGGTTTGATGATATAGATGAATTACAGAAGCTCATAATTTCTATTATTCCAGATATACCTAAAACAAGAATTTTTGATATGGGATGTTTAATAGACAGCGCATTAGCACCCATATATGAAAGTGCTTTGAGGCAGGAAGAAGATGACGAAGTAATAATTCCCCACATAGTCTTTCCTAATTACTTAAAGTTACAAGAATTGATTAATTCCGGTATTTTTTTAGAGGAAGTAGGACAAGCGACCTTAGCCTTACATTCTTAAAATGGCTGTGGGGAGAATCGAACTCCCGACCTATGCCTTTCTCAATGAATTTTCATGAGAGCATCGCTCTAAACCGACTGAGCTACACAGCCTCAATTTTGAAAATAAAAGGGAGTTTTTAAAGGTAAGGTTAATAAAAGCAGAATTCTTTTATTTTAAATGGCATTTGAAGGATCGGTAATCAATATCAGCGATTTTCCTATTACGCTTATTGAAGAAGTTGGGAGAATAGGATTGTGGCTTCAGGCTTTAGGCATTGTAGTTGTTTTTATGATATTATTTGAGATAGTTGCTTTTATTATTAACAGGAAAAGGCTGAAGGAAATTGCTATAATTAAGAAAGATATGAAAAGGATTGAAGGAAAAATTGATAAAATTCTTAATAGGAAAATTAGCTGAATAATATCTGTAATATGATAATTAGTGTTAATAGTTTACAGATTTTTATATTGCTTCGTATATCTGGGCTTGAATTCCCGCTCTTCCGGTTGGACTTTTCTGATTTTAATTGGTTTTGATTTCATTTTAATTAATCTTGCTATATAGCCCGCTATTTTGTTTCTGATAGGCTTGCTCGGCATTGTACTGCCCAGAACTTTTTTATTATGCTCGTAGCTGGATGTGAAAACCTCTGGTTTTATTTCTAAAAGCTGCCTTGCCGCTTTCTTTACCATTAATAATTTTATTCTTCCCATCTTATTGTTTTGGAAAATGGGTTTTTAAAAGTTTGTTTTTAAATTTTTAAATTTTTATTGATTTTGTTAAGATCAAAAAAATGATGTGCTACCACTTCTAAAGAAGTGGTTTGTGATAGGCACTCATTTTTTCAAAAACTGAAAGTTTTTGAGGCCTCAAGAATCTTTGATTCTTGAAGTTTGGATGCTCAAAAAGTCACCGCATCCTTTAAGGATGCGGTTTTCTGGAGACTTTTTGACATAAAAAATTATAAATCCCTGATTTTATTAAGCTGGATGAAAAGTAAATGTTTAGTTACTGGAGGAACTGGATTTATAGGATATAATCTCACAAAAGAGCTACAAAAAATAGGACATGAGGTCTATATAACCGGAGGAGAAAAAGAGAATTACGAGGATGTAAAAGAGTTTATAGTAGGATATGATTTATTTGAACTGAATTGGAAAAAAATAGGGGATATTGACATCTTGTTTCATCAGGCCGCAATTGTTGATACTACATTTAAAAATCGCGAAGAAATGAATCGTATTAATGTTAGGGCTTCTAAATATTTATTTGAACAAGCTATTAAAAACGGATGCAAACATATTGTTTATGCTTCATCTACAGCGGTTTATGGAAATGAGCCCGCCCCATACAAAGAGGGAGTTACGAAGTTAAACCCGTTAAATTTATATGCCGAATCTAAAAAGATTCTGGATGAGTTTGCTATAAAATTTGCTCAGGAGCACCCAGAAATAGTTATTGTCGGGCTTAGATACTGCAATGTTTATGGAAATTATGATTTGCATAAAGGAAAAATGAGATGTTATCTTTCTCAGATAGCTGATCAGATGAGTATTGGAAATCCAAAATTGTTCAAGGATGGAGAGCAAAAAAGAGATTATATTTATGTTAAAGATGCTGTTCACGCAAATATTCTTGCATCTAAAGCAAAAGAAAGTTGTATTGTAAATTGCGGCTCTGGAAAGGCGGCATCATTTAATGAATTAGTTTCAATTTTGAACAAAGTTCTTAATTTAAACAGAGTTCCCGAATATATAGAAAATCCTTATAAGAATGTATATCAGAGCCATACAGAGTGTGATATGGCCCTTGCAAAAGAAAAAATTGGTTTTGTGCCAAAGTATTCTGTTGAGCAGGGCATTAGAGAACTTTATGGTTGAATTTTTAAAATTTTACTTTTTCAAACTTAATTAAATTGCGGAAATCTTTGTGAAAGTCAAGAGATTTTTTGTCAATTTCTCCAGGAGCAAGAATCAGGGCAGGCATTTTTTCCAATTGCGCTTTATGCAAGGCATGAATGATATCTGATTCTGAAATTTTCTTTTTGTCTTTTGCCAGGAGATAATATTCCTGCTTGCCAAATAGGGTGTCTATTCTAACTTTGGCTATGAAGTCTTTTTTAGCTTCTTCTATTACCTGGAGAAGCTCTATGTCTTTTCCTGCTAAATAATCTTTAATGTTTTTTGCGAATTTGGATTCCTTTGGCTCTGATTTTACAGATTTTTTTCTTGCTCTTTTTGGCTTTTCTTTTGCTAACTTCATATCTGTTATTTTTGTGTCTGTTGATGGAAGTTGAGTGATTGGAGGGAGAGTTAGAGTGGCTTGAGCTTTTATTTCTTCCTGCAGGGAATCAAGGGATTGCTGGATTTGTGTAATTTTTGGAGTTATTGTTTCTTGAGGGATTATTTGCTGTTCGCTGGATGAAAGTTTTTCGGTTTTCTTCTTATGAGCACCAGGAGAGAGGGGTTTTGGGTTAATTAGGTCTTGAATAATATTAAAGGCCTCTTCATCTCCCAGAAGAGAATATTTCCAGAAGATTTTAGGCTGAAAATTAATTTCTTTTTTTATTGGATGCGCAAAGTCTTTTATTTCTCTTAGGGCCACCCTGATTGCCGGCTCTTGTTTTTCATCTTCTAAGATTTTAGATTTTTTTAAAATGTAAAAAGCTTCTTTTTCTTTTGGGGCTAAGTGGCCTATGAAATTCTCAAGCTGGGTTTCCTGGCCTTGGATATAATAGAGGGGGGAGCTGCCTACTCTCATATTAGACATTTTAATTCTCTTTTCTGAGTAAAGCTCTGATAGAAAAGCAGAGGCGAAGAGAAGGCTTTGATTTATTGATCTTGCTATTTGAACAGGAAGGCATGGACCTCTTGACTGGAGGGTTGAAATAATCATATCTTTATCCCGGATTAAGCGCTGAATATTTATTGGCATTAAACTTTGAAAGTCAAGAGGATTATAAATATTTGTAATCTTTTTGAGGTAGTTGTTTATACTCATAGGGTTTTTAAAGAAAAAGCTCCAATTAATGGAATGGTTGGGAGGGCTGAAGTGTGGGCGGTTGTTATATTGTTAATAGTAGCCATAGTAGGAATATTGTTAAATTTAAATTATAATGAAAGAGAAGGAAATGGCATGGCGGGAAATAAGAGTTATATTGGAAACAGCATAGAAGAATGCTCAAGAATTCAGTTTTTATGCGCTCTTGGTTATGTCAGATTTAATGATGAGAAAGGATGCGGATGCGAATTTATTGGTGAGAATGCTTCTAAAGTAGAAAGAAATTATTGCTCTTCTGGAGAAAGGCCGGAAATATGCTATGCTTTATACGACCCTGTCTGCGGAGTTGATGAATCGGGAATAGAGAAAACATACAGCAATAATTGCGTTGCCTGCTCAAATGAAGATGTGGCGTATTGGACAGAAGGAGAATGCCCTGCTGGTTAAGTGTATTTTCAAGAGTAAATCTCTAAAATTTTTGCACGGACGGAGTGCTTTTTTATGAGCCTTAAAATCTCTTCTTTATTTTCAATTGGTATCATTACTCCACTCTTCCCAAGTTTTCTTCCTTGATTTTTTTCTAAAAGTCCAGGGTATTTTTTATTTTGTATACTAAATCCATATATTTTATTGAGAAATGCTCCTCTATTTTTATCTATTTTGTCCCATGTTATAATTGCATATTTTTTTCCTTGTATATTTGATGAGATAAATGGCCCGTAAAGAACTATTCCTGTACTCTCAATGCTTTTCTTTAGCTGATTCCAATTTTCTAGCGAACCAATTAAAATATGGAAGGAATTTTTTACACCTTTAGCTTTAAAGATTAACCCCTCTCTGCTTTTATAAAAATCAGAAAGGAGCCCATATATTTTTTCTTCTATTTTTTTATCTTTTTTCTTTGTTTCTATAAATAAATCTATATCGCTTTCTTCTATTGCTTCATCTTTACTGGCTGAACCAAAGAGAATTATGTTTTTTATATTTTCAACTTCTTTTTTCTTAAGGGAATTTATTAAATATGCTGTAAAATAAGAGGCGTATCCTTTATACATTTTCAACTTCCTCCTTTAATTTCAAAAACAAGCCAATTTTTTCTTGCAATAACTTTTCAGAGGATATTTTTCCGTATGCTAAGTTTTCTCTTTCTTTTTCTCTTTCTTTTTCTCTTTCTTTTTCTATTGCTTTTTTTAAAATAGAATCTAATTCTGGAAAATTATCAATTGGGCAGGAAATCTTTTCTTTTATAATTTCTTTTACATTTTGAAGGTTTTTTTTAAGCCATTGATGATTCAGTTTGATTCCCGGTTTTAGAATATTTTTCTTTTTTAAATAATCTTCCAATAGATTTACTGTTCCTAGGGATAAACAAAATGCTAATCTTCTCTGATGAGAAAGCAGACCCATTGGATCTTTGAGAGATAAGTCTATCTCTTCCATTACTTCTTTTAATATTGATGACTTTTCATTTTTCTCTGATTTATCTGTTTTTTCAGCCATTTTTGAGACATCTGTCTTTATTCTATTAAGGCATTTGTCTTAAGTTAAGGCTTGAGCCAGGAGACTTCATAATAGCTGACATCTGATTCATCGTCTACAATGGCTATTAAGAGGGCTTTTTTTGTTGAATGGGCAATCCTGTTTTTGGCTGCAAAATCATGCCAGTTTAATACTTCATGCTCTTTTGCTGTAAAGAGAAGCCATTTGGCATGGGCGGTGCCCGGTTTATCTCCCTTGTCGTAGACTCTAAAATCTGCCCCGAATTTTAATGCGGTTTTTAAGATATAGCCTTTTTTTCTTAAATCTGCAAAGACTGTGAGCTTGGTTTCTATTTTTTTATCTTTCTTTTTTAATTTTTTTATTAAGGAATCCAGACTTAAAAGTTTT
Source organism: Candidatus Woesearchaeota archaeon (assembly GCA_964545215.1). Lineage (GTDB taxonomy): Archaea > Nanobdellota > Nanobdellia > Pacearchaeales > GW2011-AR1 > VGKP01. Next base: position 8,264 of record CAZJEV010000005.1, on the reverse strand, counting down.
TTTCCTGATAAAAGGGAAAGCTTGTTTTCCTGGACTAAAAAAAGGGTTTCTATGGGCGAATATTCTATTCTACCTGGGGTTTTTTCTCCAAAGCCTGATTTTTCGTGCAAGGAAAAAGCTTCTTCTTTGCTTGAGGAAATTCTGTCTCCTGATAAATGGGCCTGAATCATGATTTATCTAATTTTTCAAGATATTTAAGGTTTGGGTTGTGAAGATTATAAAGTTGCGAATCTTCTAATAAATATTTTAGGTTATCATCAATAATTAAATTATCATTAAAAGATATCGGATTTTATATAATGAATTGATGATAAAAGCAAGTAAGAAGATTATAAGAAAACAAGATTTAAATAGGAGATTTTGCTGTTTGGCAGATGGGACTAGGAGAGATTTTAGGAGAGTCTTGGAAGGATTACAAGGAGAATTTTCGGGCAATAGTTAAGATAATGCTGATTTTTTCTGCAATTCCTGCTATTATATTTTTCTTAATTGGCATATTTTGGCTTTCTTTAGCAGGGGGTTATGATGCTTTGGAAGATATCTTTAACAGCAAATCTTATCTAAATAACGGAAATGTTACTAAGAATGTTTTAGCCATGGATATTGAAAAGGTTTTAAGCCCGGTTTTAAGCCCTGGCTTGTCTTATAATATTTTTGGTATAGCCGCATCTATTTTGGTTATTTTTCTAGCATTTTTTGCAGAGATATGCATTCTTAGTACTTCTTTAAAAAAGAAAAAGTTTAGTTTCTCCGACTTGATTGAAGGAGGAAAGAAATGGTATTGGGCAGGTCTGTTATTTGGCATAGTTTCATTAATCTTTCTTGCTGGATTATTCATATTGCTTATTATTCCCGGAATAATATTTATGATATATTGGATTTTTGGATTATATATTTATGTTGATGAGAAGAAAGGCATTATAGACTCTTTGAAGAGGAGCTTTCATATAGTAAAGAGAAAGTGGTGGAAGACTTTAGGATATAGTTTATTTTTCTTTCTTATCATTTTTTTAATTTCACTTTTGTTTTTAATTCCCGAGATTATAACTGGAATAATTCTATTTTATCAAATTTTTACCGGAAACTTTTCTTCAAGTTTCTTTATTTTTAGTCAAATATTAAGCTACATATTTGAGCTTGCAAGAGGTTTTATTACTATTCCATTAACGATATTGTTTTTCAAGAACTTTTATCTTGAGATGAAAAAAAGGTAAAACAAAGCAAAATTATTTCTGTTTTGTGAAGCTTTAAAAAGCACCGCTTTTTATTGATGATATGGCAGATTATGGGGAATTTGAAGAAGTAAAAGAAGGGCAGATAATTTCCGGAAGTAACGCAGAGGGCGAGATGCCTGTAAGAGTTAGAATGCCGAGAAAAAGCGAGCTAATAGGAGTTGTTATACAGAGATATGGGGGAAACAGGATGGAAGTAAAGTCTACTGATGGGAAAAAAAGAAACTGCAGGGTTCCCGGAAGATACAAAAGAGCTTTATGGCTGAGGCCAAGAGATGTTGTGCTTATAGTGCCTTGGCCAGATGATGATAACAAAGGAGATATAATATTCAAATATAATTCTTCTTCTATAAATCAGCTTAGGAAAAAAGGAGTTTTGAATAATTTTAAAGACGAGTTTTAGTGCTGAATATTTAACTTAAAAAAGGTTTAAATAAAGATTTAAAAAATCTTTTAGCAAAGCAGGGTTTTTGCCTTCGGCAAAAAGGTTTAAATCATTGGTTTTCTGAAGGGGGATATGGCTGATAAGTTAATGAAAAGCGAATTTAATTTCTCTGCGATTGAGAGGAAATGGCAGAAGAAATGGGAAGAAAAGAAAATTTATGAAGTAGATGAAAGCAAGAAGAAAAAGCATTATATTCTTGAAATGTATCCGTATCCTTCTGCTTCAGGATTGCATATAGGGCACGCTTTTAATTATGTTATTGGAGATATTTATGCGAGATTTAAGAGGATGCAGGGATTTAATGTTCTGCATCCAATGGGATTTGACTCTTTTGGCCTGCCTGCTGAAAATGCTGCAATTAAGGAGGGAATCCACCCTAAAAAATATACTGAAAATGCAATTAATAATTTTATTAAACAGCAGAAATCTCTTGGATTAAGTTATGATTGGAGTAGGAAATTGCAAAGCCACGACCATGATTATTACAAATGGAATCAGTTTTTCTTTTTGCAGTTTTTAAAAAAAGGGCTTGCATATAGGAAAAAGGCCGCTGTAAATTGGTGTGAAAAATGCCAGAGCGTCTTAGCAAATGAGCAGGTTCATAATGGAAAATGCTGGAGGCATATAGATACTGAAATTAATATTAAACAATTAGAGCAATGGTTTTTGAAAATAACTGATTATGCTGATGAATTATTATCAGAGATAGATAAGCTGGATTGGCCTGAAAGAATTAAGATTATGCAGAGAAATTGGATTGGGAAAAGTTCCGGCAGTGAGATTTTGTTTAAAATTAATAGAGAAAAATGGCCGATATTTACAACAAGACCAGATACACTTTTCGGCGTAACTTTCATGGTAATATCCAGCCAGCATCCAAGATTGATGGAACTTGTGACTAAAGAAAGAAAAAAAGATGTTGAAAAATTCTTAAATAAAATAAGTTCTGTAAAGCAGGAGGATATTGAAAAACTGGAAAAAGAAGGAGTGTTTATAGGAAGCTATGCTATTAACCCTATAAATGGAGAAAAAATTCCAGTATGGGCCGGGAATTTTGTAGTTGCCGATTATGGGGCCGGAATGGTAATGGGCGTTCCTGCTCATGATTCCAGGGATTTTGAATTTGCAAAGAAGTACAAATTGCCTGTTAAATTGGTAATTAAGCCGGAAGATAAAAAAATAGATTGGAAAAATATGAAAGAAGCGTATGAAGGAGCTGGAATTCTGATAAATTCAGAAGGATTTAACGGGCTTTTTAGCGAAGAGGCGAAGGAGCATATTACAATTGCTTTGAAGGAAAAAGGTCTTGGGAGAAAAGTTATTAATTATAAGCTGAGAGACTGGCTGATTTCAAGGCAGAGATATTGGGGAACTCCTATCCCAGTTATTTACTGCAGCAAGTGTGGAATTGTGCCTGTTCCAGAAAAAGAACTGCCTGTTTTATTGCCTGAAAAAGTAAAGTTTGGAGGGGGAAACCCCCTTGAGACAAACAAGGAATTTATAAATGTGAAGTGCTATAAGTGCGGAGGAAAGGCAAGAAGAGAGACAGATACAATGGACACTTTTTTTGATTCAAGCTGGTATTTTTTGAGATTTACTGATTTGAGCAAGAAAGAACCTTTTGAAAAGAAAAAGACAGAATACTGGATGCCTGTTGATTTTTATATAGGAGGAGCAGAGCATGCTATAATGCATTTGATTTATGCAAGATTTTTTACAAAAGTGTTGAGAGATTTAGGATTTTTAAAAATAAACGAGCCATTTAAGAGGCTGTTTAATCAAGGAATGGTTCACGGAGAGGACGGAGCTGTAATGAGCAAATCAAAGGGAAATGTGATTGACCCAATGGAAGTTGCGAAGAAGCATGGAGCTGATGCTTTAAGGTTATTTTTAGTTTCAATGGCTTCTCCAGACAAAGATACAATGTGGAACAATTCCGGCTTAGAAGGAAGCGCTAAGTTTCTTAGAAAAATCCCGGATTATTTTTTGAAAATTAAAATTGGAAAATCAAGCAAAAGAATTGAAAGCAAAATAAATAAAACTATTAAGCTTATAAATGAAGAATTTGAATATGTTAGATATAATTTAGCTGTGATTAAAATAAGAGAATTGTTTGATGTTATTTCACAGGAAAATGAAATTGCCAGAAAGGATTTGGAGGGTTTTATTAAGATTTTAAGCCCAATATGCCCCCACATAGCAGAGGAATTATGGGAGAAGACAGGCAGGAGGGGGTTTGTTTCTCTTGCTAAATGGCCTTCTTTTGATGAAAAGAAGATTGATGAGAAAATTGAGGAAACAGAAAAAGCTATTGAAAAAACTATTGATGATATTAGAAATATAAAGAAAGTTTTAGCTGTCGATAAATTTAACACTCATCTTTATGTTGTTCCACCCGAGGTCAAATTATATAAGGATGCTAAGGAATCTATCAAATTTCTTAGTGGTTCAAATTTTGTAGAAATTCACTCTACTGCAGATAAGCACGCGCCAGATCCACAAGGAAAGATGAAAAAGGCAAAGCCCTCTAAGCCCGGCATATATATAGAGCCAGTCGGCTGATATATTGTTAAAGATTAGAATGAAAACAAGACAATAAATATAGGATAATAACAAGAGATAATGTGAAAATAAAAGTAATATAATACTTGAATGTCTTTCTTTAATTTTGATAATGAATAATATTTTTTACAATGCTTACATTTGACTCGTTTATCAGCAAGTCTGTACAATCCGTATTGATTACAAATATGCCCCTTAATCATCTATACACTCATAGTTAGCTAATTATTAAGTTTTTTAGCCGATTATAGCAATATGTTTATGAATATTGTTTTATCCTTCACAAATTCTCTGAAATGCATGAAGGAAACGATTATAAAGGATTTTAACCTACAAATTTAGGTAGTTTTTCAGTCAAAAAAGATGGTGTATAAGAAGACGATAAAAAGAGGAAATAAACTGTATGGGCCTTATTTGTATGAAAACAAGAGAGAGGGAGGTAGGGTAATTACTACTTATGTTGGAAAATCTCCTAAGAAAAGTAGGGCAAATTATTTTATTTTGATTTCAGCTGTTTTGCTGTTGGCTATTTTCTTATTTTTTGTTTATGAAGAAAGCGAGATTACAGGAAGAATTTCTTTGGAAATAAATAAGACATATCAATTTGGAGAACCTATTGAGGGAGTTTTAACATTTAATCTTATGAAAGGAGAGTTAATTCCAAAAGATTCCAAAATTTTTGTTGAATTAGGGCCTCAACAGAGAGAGATAGTGCTTTCTGATATTGTTAATGCAGCCGATACATACGGAGATTTTTTTGCTTCTGGAGCGGATATTACCGGAACAGGAGAGGGATATGGAATTTCCGGCACTAAAATAAGTTATCCTGAAATTGATTTTGAGCTGGAGATTGTACAGAAAAAAGCGGGAGAAGGCGGGGGACGTGAAGATGAAGCAGAAAAAATAAAAAAGGAAAAGGAAGAGAAAGATAAAGAAGAAAAGGAAAAGCAACAAGGGCAAGCACCAAAGGAAGAACAGCAACAAAAAGGTGTGGGAGAGCAACAAGGGCAAGCACCAAATGAACAACCGCAACAAAGTCAACAGAAAAAATCCAGAGTAACAGGGGCGGCCGTTGAAGGCGGGAGCAAGGATAATAAAGAAAAAGAGACGAAGATATCAGAAGATGGAGAAAGCAGGAGCAAAGATGATAAAGAAAAGAAAGAAAAGGCAGATGACAAGAAGAAAGAAGATAAAGAAAAAAAGACGAAAATATCCGAGGATGGAGCGATAATTGTTTCCGGAAATGTAAGAAAAGGAAATGATTTTATCTATGAAATAGAAGGAAGAAAGAGCGCAGGCATTGTGCCGGGAAGTGTGAAAATTAACGGAGAAGAGATTGGAGATGATAAAATCAAATTGATTGTAAGGAGAGACAGATTAATAGTTTCCACTGATTATGAAATAATAGAAAAAGGTTTCGGGAGCGAGTACTTAACAAATAAGAGCTATACATTAACTGCATATGTTTCAAAATTTGAACTTCTTGCTGTTCCTGGAAAACTTTCAGTAAAGCTTGTTTATAATAATTCCGTGCTTGCTTTAATAGAGAGAGATATTGTTGTTGAAATTAAAAATGAAACTAATTTAAAGCTGATTAAAGAGATTCCTGATGTAATATTCAAGGCAGGCACTAGCTACGAACTGAATTTGAGTGAGTATTTTGAGGGAGCTGAAAGCCATAGTTTTAGTGTTGAAAATATTGATTCAATTATTTCAGAGAACATATTGACATTATCTGCTTCAAAAGGATTCAAAGGCTCTGCAAAAGGAAAAATAACTGCTTATTCAGGATTTGAGAGCCTTGAAAGCAATGAGTTTAATATTTTGGTATCATTAGGAGAGGTTAAAATAGAAACGACTAAGGGAAGAATAAAAGTGGGGGAGCCTGTAAAGTGGGTCAAGAATGTTTCTCTTGAAACTCCTGAAAATTTAACTATTGAGCTGCCTAAAGAAGCTGAAAATATAAGTGTTGTTAAGATAGAGGACGGAGTTGAAAAGGAAATAGAGACAGGAATTACAGGGGGAGTGACTCTGGAGCTTGGACTCAGAGAAGAGTCCAAGTTTAATTCGTGGTTTAAAAGATTTATTAAGAGAATTATCGGATTCACGGGAAGAGCAATATTGGCGGAAAGTGAGAAAGGTATAGAATTGATACTAACTGATAATGCAACAGAATATATAATTGAATATGAGACGCCGGCTCCGCAGGCGTTTGAGGAGAATACGTTGAGTGGAAAGAGAGTTGTGATTTCAGGACCGGACAATCTAAATTATACTGATGTCGTTTCTTTTGCATATATAGATGAAAAATACAAGACAGGAGAGGAAGATAGGATTAGAATTTATTGGAGTGAAGAGAAGAAATATGTTGAATTTGATGCTTACGATACTAACGAAAACGGAAGAATTGATTATCTGGAATGGCTCACTCCTCATTTAAGCAATCAGACTTTCAATATTATTCTAATTACAAAGGCCGAGCATCTGGATGAGAACAGGACTTTTGTAAGAGATGTTTATGAATATGTGAAAAAAAGAGACGGCAACTTCACTGAAATTCCCGCAAACAATTATTTAAGAGTTGTATTTGAGAGGAACTTGACTTCAGACAGAGATATTACTATTTATGCAAAAAGCAATTATTCAAACGCCAGAGTAAAAGTTTATGAAAAAGATAAAACAGAAGAAATTGCTGATTTTGGGTCTATTAATGAGGATAAGAAATATCAGATATTTTTAAATAATTTAACAGGAAGCCAGGATATTTTTGACCTTCTTGTTTTAGGAAATGCGGTTGAATTTGATTACATTGTTGATCCTAATCCAAATATAAGCTTTGTCTCTCCAACACCTGCAAATGCAAGCACACAGAGCGCTAATGCAATTTATGTTAATGTTTCAAGCGATAGTGATGCAGGTAATCATTATGTTTTTGTTGACTTTGATAATAGTCTTATGGGTTGGTGGAGGATGGATGATGTTAATGCGAGCAATACAAGCGTTACTGAGCTGAGATATGGAAGAAATGGAAGCGTTACAGGCGGGGCCATATTTAATTCTTCAGGCGCATTTAATTATTCTTTTACTTTTGACGGAACAAATGATCAAATTGAGCTTGGGTTAATTTCAGCTAACAACCTTAACCTCTCTGACAGGAATTTCACAATTTCCGCATGGGCTATTTTTCCAAATGTAGTAGCCGATTTTGCTTTAAACACTGTGTTTTCTTTAGATCATCCTACTCCTGGAACAGATTCTATTGGTTTACAAACTGCTTCTGCAGCGGCAAATGGGAGATTTATTGTATTTTATAGAAATTCATCTGGAACAGACACTGAATCCAGATGTAATGATTTTGATCCAGTAGGAAATAGATTTTATCACTTAGCATACGTTAAAAATGACACCAGTATAGCTCTTTGGGTGAATGGAACTTTATGTAATTCAGGTGCTGTAAATGGACCAATAGTAGGAGATGATGATGATCTATTTATAGGAAACGGAATATCTGCGGGATTTTGGAATGGAAGCATTGATGAGGTTTTATTGTTTAATAGAAGCCTGTTTGGGCAAGAGCTAAAAGCGCTTTATAATGCGAGTGCAAATAAGTACTTTAATAATTTTACTGGTTTGACCCAAACTGACCATAAATTTACAGCTTATGCTGTTGATTCATCTGGAAATAGGAATGATACTGGGCAGAGAACTGTGACTATAAGTGCATCTGACACAACTCCCCCCATAGTAACAATTAATCTTCCTTCTGGAAATGTAAGCACGAGTAATGTTAGCTTTAACATGACATTGAATGAGGATGGAGGAACTGGATTATTCAGCCTAAATGGAGGAACTACAAATTATACAATGACTAAAAACGGACAAAGAGACTTTAATTATACAAATTCATCAATCGCAGACGGAAATTATGTTGTTAACTTTTATGTAAATGACAGCTCGGGAAACAGGAACGATACCGCGAGCAGGGCGTTTACAGTTGATACATTAAATCCAAACATAACTTATGT
>CAZJEV010000004.1:0-25380 GCA_964545215.1 Candidatus Woesearchaeota archaeon | reverse complement strand
ACCTTTTGAGATGTTTGGTACAAACATTTGGATATTGTGCTATAAAGACTTTGATACAAACCTTTGTATGAGTAAGTACAAAGAAGCAACATTATCTGTTCTCTCAAAAACAGAGATAAAAAGCACAAATGAAGTTCTAGAAGATGTGCAAAAGAAAGCAGACAAAATAATCAATTGGCATCTTTTGTATAGAGTTTTAATGGATTTAGCAAATGAAAACAAAATTGAAAGACTAGAAAGCAAGGCAGGATTTTTCTGGAGAAAAAAGTAAATCTGCGACAGCAGACTATCTGTCCCGAAGGGACGCGGGCAACTCTCGTATCAAAGGCGGGCGGTTGGGGGCGGCAGATTTTAATTCATTTATCTCCGACAATTTTGGTTAAGCATGATTAGACGCCGAACGGCGTAGAGTTTTCAGGAGAACTTAACCGAAATGAAATATCAAATTCACTAGAAAAACTAATCCTTACGCTTAATCTCGCTTAACCGAATAATCAGAAATATCACTTATGAACAAGCTTAGCATGTCAATCAAATAGTTTTCTTAAGAAAACTATTTAAGTCTCTTTATTCCCTTTACATATGAGGTGATAGGCTATGGTAAATATAAAGAAGTTTGAACTTCAAGAAAACCTTAGGTTGTCTTAAGTAAGATGCTGGAAATGTTAATTAATCCAAGGAAAGCTGAAAGGCGCCCATGGGAGCTTTTCTTTGTCGGAGCGTTTTATGCTTCTCTTTCTCTTTTATTAGTAAATTTCATTTTTGCAAAAGACGCTGTCCTTTCCCAGTATTCTGGAATCCTGCTGGTTACTTTCACAGTAATGTTTTCAATGCCATTTGTTTATTACACAATAAAACTGGAGGAAAGGAAAATAAACCAATCCTCTGGAAGCATAGCTTTATTAAAGGAGCATAAACGCGCCTTAGAAGTTTTTCTTTGGCTGTTCCTGGGCTTCGTCGTTGGTTTTTCATTTTGGTACATTTCCTTTTCATCAGCAGAAAGCTTTAAGGCGCAGGTAGAAACCTATTGCTTAATAAATAGGCCTGCAAGTTTACAGGAATGCGCACAGCAATACGGGATAAAATCTCCTTCTTCTGTTTCAGGCTCTACAACAACAGCTAAAGAGAGATTATTTTTAATTTTTTCAAATAATATTTATGTCCTTCTCTTTACCTTAATTTTTTCCTTGATTTTTGGAGCTGGAGTGATTTTCATTCTTGTATGGAATGCTTCTGTAATCGCAGCTGCAATAGGAATTTTCTCAAAATCAAACATTGCAAATCTTCCCCTAGGGCTTGTAAGATACATGATTCACGGTATTCCAGAGATTGGCTCTTATTTTCTTGTTGCTCTTGCAGGAGGTCTGGTTTCAGTTGCGGTTATTAAGCATGAATTTGGAACAGAAAAATTCTGGGAAGTCCTTCACGACTCCCTTAATTTGATAATAATATCAGTCCTCGTCCTTTTTGCCGCGGCATTAATAGAAGTTTATATAACTCCTATTTTGTTTTAGATTTGTATATTATAACTTAGAACATAAATAATTGAACTTTACTTTTATGTCCGGATATAGCAACAGACAAACTGCTCAATTATTTGAGTCTGTTGCTATAATTATTATGTCAAGGAACTTGTAGTTTTCCTGTTTTTTCATCTAAATGTAATATTTCAAAATTAACTTCACTGTTTAATTTCTTTTGTTTCATTCCGACTTTTTCTTTTATTATCTTAATAAATTCTGGGTTAATGTCTATGCCTACCGAATTTCTACCTAAATCTAAAGCGGCTTTTGTTGTTGAGCCGCTTCCGACAAATGGGTCTAAAACTAAATCTCCAAAGAAAGTAAACATTTTTATAAATCTTGTGGGTAAATCAATGGGATAAGCCGCAACATGCTTATCATTTACTCCATTAATATCCCATATCGCATCTCTGAACTCTCTAAATTCTTTTAAAGTAACTTTTGATTTTTCCTTAATGTCTTGTGACACTTCTCTTTTTCCAATTTTCCTAAATACATGAATTGGCTCAACTGCCGAAGAAATCATAAAGTTTGATGGATAAGGATAACTGCCGAATAAAACCGCCCCACTTCTTGATGTAGTTTTTCTCCAATAAATTGTTCCCATATACCTTAATTCCTTAAAATCATTTAATTGTTTCCATAAAAGATAAGATAAATTTGCTGTTGTTCTTCTATTTTCGTTTGGCTCCGAATAATAAATATTTCCTATGTTAAGAGCCATCTTACCATCTGGCATTAATGTTCTTACAACTTCTTTCCACACTTCATTTAATCTATCAAGATATTCTTGTAAATTATCTTTAAACCCTATTTGTTTTTCATGCCCATAATCTCTCACGTTCCAATAGGGTGGCGAAGTTACCATTAATTGAAAAGTGTTATCTGAAAAAGTTTTTAATACCTTTGAACTATCACCAAATACTATTTTATGATTTGTTTTTTTATCTTTTTATTATGTCTTTTCATAGTTTTAAATATGTTGTTTGCTGTAAAATTTTTACAGAAATTTAAGCGCCCTTAACTTACAGCTCAGGTCTTCATTACCTTTATATATACCTTTTTTTTGTTCTAATAATGGAAATAGAAGCTCTGGATATGGCAGCTTCCCGGCAGGATATTTTAAAGGAAAGAAAGGAGAAGATTGTAAATTATCTTAAAAAAAATAAGGCATGGATTTCATATATTTTGCTTGCTCTTTTATCTTATTTTGCATTTTGGCTTAGAACTTTAAATCTTTCTGGATTGAGAGATGTAACCACTGGAAGTTACACATTAGGCCCTGACTTAGACCCCTTCTTATTCTTAAGATGGGCTGAATATATTGTTGAGCATGGAAGTTTATATAATATTGATGCAATGCGTTATGTTCCTCTTGGCTTTGAGGCAAAGGCAGAATTAATTCTTCTTTCTTATATGATCGCATGGTTTCATAAAATTGCATCTTTTTTTGGCTCAACTTCAGTCTCGCACTCAGCAGTTTTATTTCCGGCATTCATGTTTGTCCTCACAATAATTGCTTTCTTTCTTTTTGTAAGGAAAATATTCATAGACTCTCTTGGAGCAAAAAAAGCAAACGCCATTGCTTTAATATCTTCATTTTTCCTGACTGTGATTCCATCTCTTCTTCCAAGAACAATTGCGGGAATTCCGGAGAAAGAATCTGCAGCCTTCTTCTTTATGTTCCTGGCTTTTTACTTCTTTATTTCTTCCTGGAAGTCAGAAAAAAATATCTCCCGCTGTTTATTTGCCCTGCTTTCAGGTATTTCAACAGCCTGCATGGCTCTTATTTGGGGGGGATTTATATACATCTTTGCAGCCTTGTCAATAACAATGCTTATGATATTCTTAAGCAGGCAGGTAGATGCAAAGAAATTTTTCATATACGCGCTCTGGCTTCTTTCAGCAATTGCTTTAATGTCACCTTTTTCAACCCGTTATTCATTATATAATGTTTTTACTTCAACAATAACCGGTTTTTCAATAGCTGTTTTCTTCATTTTGCTAATTCATTTTCTGCTCTTTAACACAAAAATAAAAAATTATTTCAGCTCTCCAAAATTTGCAAATATCCCTCCGCATTTTATTTCTTTCATTACATCCATATTAATTGGGATAATATTTGTTATCATAACGCTTGGGCCTAATTTTATTTTTGATAACTTATCAGGAATTACCCGGACTTTAATAACCCCTGTTTCAAGCAGATTTGGCGTTACAGTCGCGGAAAATGCACAGCCATTTTTTGACGGATGGTCATCAAATTTCGGTCCGGTTCTTGGGAAAATACCAATTTTCTTCTGGCTGTTTTTTTTAGGCTCAATTAGTTTGTTTTATTTCATGCTTAATACTTTTCCAAAAAAAGAGCGCCTTATTTTGACTTTTTCTTATGTCATATTTTTAATTTGCATAATATTCAGCAGATATAAGTCTGATAGCATTTTTAATGGAACAAATACGGCAAGTCTCGCTCTTTACTCATTAGGCTTCATTGTCCTATTAGGAGTTTTCGGTTACTATTATTTTGCAAGCCATAAAAAAGGAGAGCATGCGAAATTTAAGGGGGTTGATATTTCAATTGTCCTTCTTTTTGCCTTATTTTTCTTCAGCTTAGTTTCAGCAAGGGGGGCAATTAGGGTTATTCTCGTTCTTGTTCCTTCAGCCTCAATAATTGCTTCTTATTTTCTTGTCTCCCTCATTTCACTCGCTTTAGGGAATAAAAATAAAGACGAGCTTATTAAAATGTTTGCCTGGATTCTAGCGGTTATAGTTTTATTGTCTGCTGTTTATTCCGGATATTACTTTTATCAAGCTTCAAAAGCGACAGCTCGTTCATATGTGCCGAGTGAATATACAAGGCAGTGGCAGTATGCAATGTCTTGGGTGAGGGAAAACACGCCTAAAAATGCCGTATTTGCGCATTGGTGGGATTATGGATATTGGGTCCAGTCAATTGGAAAAAGGGCAACTATCCTGGATGGAGGAAATGCTATTGTTTATTGGGACCATTTAATGGGCAGGCATGTGCTTACAACCCCTGATGATGCGAAAGCTCTTGAATTTCTTTACACTCATAACGCAACCCATCTGCTTATTGACTCATCTGACATTGGCAAATATACTGCCTTTTCAAGCATAGGCTCTGATGAGAATTATGAAAACTGCGATAGGGTAAGCTGGCTCCAAAGCTTCATAAAAGACAGAAAACAAATTGTTGAAACAAAGAACTCAACTTTATTTTTATATTCTGGCGGAACAACTCTTGATAGCGATATTAAAGCAGAAATAAATGGCACTTCAGTTTTTCTTCCGGGTAAGAAAGCAGGTATCGGAGGCTTTATTCTTGAAAAAGATTCTTCAGGAATTAAACAGCCAAAAGGAATTTATATTTATCAAAATAACAGATACGATCTTCCGTTGAGATATGCTTATTACAATGGATTTATTGATTTTGGTTCAGGAGTAGAGGCAGGAATCTTTATATTTCCCATGCTTATTCAGGATAATAACGGAATATCCATTGAGCAGGATGGAGCCGCCCTTTATCTTAGCAATAGAACAGTCAAATCCTTGTTTGCAAGGCTTTATTTATACAATGAAAGCAGTAATTTCAAGCTTGCTCATTCAGAAGATGACTTTATAGTTAAAAGACTGAAGGAAAATAATCTTAATGTTACAGATTTTATTTATTTCCAGGGCGTCGTTAGAGGGCCCATAAAAATTTGGGAGATTAATTATCCATCTGATGTAAAAATAAATCCGGATTATCTGGAAAAAGATTATCCAAATAAGGAATTAGCAATTCAATGCAAATAAAATGGTAATTCTAATAATTCCACTGCTCATAAGTTTTCTTGTAACTTTGTTTTTGCTCCCAAGCTGGATAAAAAGAGCTAAGAGGGCAAATTTGGTTGGAAAAGACATGAATAAATTTTCCCATCCAGAAGTTGCAGAAGCTGGCGGGGTAAATGTTATTGCGGGCTTTATTTTAGGAGTTTCAACTTATATTGCAATTAAAACATTTGTTTTTCATTCCTCTCTTTATTTGATTGAAATATTTGCCCTTTTAGCAGCTATTCTTTTAACAGCTTTTATTGGGATGATTGACGACATTCTCGGATGGAAAGTCGGTCTTAGCAAAAGGCTGCGTCTTTTTCTGATATTTTTTGCGGCAATTCCATTAGTGGTTATAAACGCGGGCGAGTCGTCAGTCTCAATTCCTTTCCTTTACAAAATAAATTTTGGCATTATTTATCCCTTGCTCTTTATTCCTGTAGGTATTATAGGAGCATCAACAACTTTCAATTTTCTCGCAGGGTACAACGGCCTGGAAGCAAGGCAGGGAATACTGATTCTGTCAGCTTTGGCTCTTGCTGCTTTTTTTATGGGGAATGGCTGGCTTTCTCTTATATTATTATGCATGATTTTTTCTCTTTTCGCGTTTCTGATTTTTAATCACACTCCAGCAAGTGTATTTCCGGGAGATGTAATGACTTATTCGCTGGGAGCCTTAATTGCTGCCTCCGCCATTCTTGGAAATTTGGAGAGATTTGCCGTTTTTATTTTCATCCCTGTTATAGCAGAAGTAATATTAAAGATGAGGGGAAAATTAAAGATAGAGTCCTTTGCATTGCCGAAAAAAGACGGCTCTCTTGAATTAAAATACAAGGAAATTTATGGATTAGGGCATCTTGCCATTTGGATTTTAAGAAAGTACAAGAGCAAAGTGTATGAGTCAGATGTTGTTTCATTTATAAATTTAATTCAGCTTATAATTATCGCTCTGGCTTTTTTAATTTTTAGAAAAGGGATTTTCATGTAAAATGGCAAAAATAAATAAAGTTCTTTTGGGCGGAAGCTTCATTCTTGTTGCCACCTTTGGTATTTTTAATATTCTTAACTATCTTTATCATTTTGGCATGCTTAGGATGCTGTCTGTTGCAGAATATGGAATACTCGCGACTCTTTTTTCAATTTTTTACATCACAAGCATTTTCACAGAATCAATACAGACCATTCTTGCAAAATATTCTGCAAACCAGCAAAATGAGGGAAAATTAAAAGATTTATTTAAAAGGTCATTAAAAAAAGCAGTATTAATGGCTTCTTTTATTTTTATTGCCTATTTAATAATATCTTGGCCTTTGTCATACTTGACGAAAATAAATTATCAATTAATGGCCCTTACGGGCTTGATTATTTTTGCGTTGTTCTGCGCTTCAGTCGGAAGAGGTATCCTTCAAGGCAGAAAAATGTTTGCTGCTCTCGGAATGACAATGATTATTGAGGGCATTTTCAAATTAATCTTAGGTTTTACTTTTGTTTATATAGGATGGAAAATATACGGGGCAGTGATGGGCGCAGTTTTAGGCGTTGCAATTGCATTTTTCTATTCCTTATTTGCTCTGAGGCATATATTAAAATCAGAGGAGCAGCATATCCCAACTCCCGCAATTTATCAGTATTCATGGCCCGTCTTTATTATAACTTTAACAATTCTGATTTTCTACAGCATTGACATATTAATAGCAAAAATAGTATTTAATGAAGAAACTGCAGGCCTTTATGCTATAATCGCAGTAATTGCAAAAACTATTTTCTTTGCCACTCAGCCAATAAGCAGGGCAATGTTTCCTTTGACTGCACAAAATGCAGGAAAAAAGAAAAAAGATTTATTTTCATTATCTTTATTAATTTTAATTTCCTGCGTTATCATCGCTCTCCTGCTGTTTTATTTTTTCCCAGGCTTAATTGTTAGGATTTTTGCAGGCCGTTATATTCCGGAAATAGCTTCCCTTTTAATTTATGCAGCTCTCGGAACGAGCATTCTCTCATTTACAAATCTCGTAATACTTTACAGATTATCCCAAAGCAGAATAAATAGTGCATTTATTTTTGTAACCTTCATAATAATAGAGGCTGTTTTATTGTTCTTCTTTTCTGGCTCTCTTTTCCAGTATGTTATGGCATTTCTGACTGCAAACGCAATCTTTTTATGGGGCACTTGGATGCTACTTAAAGAATGAAATTAGCAATAATAATCCCTGCCTACAATGAAGAAAAAAGGATAACTAAAACTCTAAAAAACTATTCTTCGTATTTTAATAAGCTTTCTAAAAAGGAGAAATTTAGCTATAACCTCCTTATTGTGGTAAATGCCAGCACAGATTCAACTCTGGATATTGTAAAAAAATACAAAAAAAAGAATCCTTCTATTTCCTTTTTAAATTTAAAAAACCCGGGAAAAGGAAATGCAGTAATTTCAGGCTTCAATGAAGCTGTCAGGAAAAATTTTGATATTATAGGATTTGTTGATGCAGATATGGCGACTTCTCCAGAAGCTTTTCATCTTCTTTTAAAAGAGCTGAATTCATATGATGGTGTTATCGGAAGCAGATATATTCCCGGAGCCGTGATGTCTCCAAAGCCAGGCCTTAAAAGAATTATTGTTTCGCGTATATTTAATTTTTTAGCAAGAGCAATGTTTCTCATGCCATATCGTGATACGCAATGCGGAGCAAAAATTTTCAGATTAAACGCACTGGAAAAGTCCTTACCAAAACTAACAATGTCGCAATGGGCTTTTGATGTGGAATTAATATATACTCTAAGAAAATTAGGCTACATTATAAAAGAGTCTCCGACTTCATGGTCTGACCAGAAATATTCAAACATTAACTTTATGAAAGCGGGCCCTAAAATGGCTCTTGGAATAATAAATCTTAGAATTTTAAATTCCCCATTTAAAAGTTTATTTCCTAAAGGTTTATATTGACCCCTCTTATCAAATTTCCATGAAATTGTCAATTATAATGCCTATATACAACGCAGAAGATATAAAAATAAATATTAGGGAGGCAACAATAAAACTTTCTAAATTGAACATGCCTTATGAATTAATTGTGGTTGATGACGGCAGCACAAACGGCTGTTATGAAGGGGCTTTGTCAATTAAAAATCCAGCTCTTAAAGTAGTCGGATATAAAACTAATCAAGGAAAGGGAAATGCTATAAAATACGGATTCAACTTTGTGTCAGGAGATTATGTAGGATTTGTTGATTCTGGTAGAGACATAAATCCTTATCAACTGGGGCGTTTTCTTAAGATTATGGAAAACGAAAAGGCAGATATAGTAATAGGAAGCAAGCGTCATCCGGATAGCAACGTTTATTATCCTCTTGCAAGAAGAATTATGAGCCTCTCCTATCAGACTATTAATAGCATTCTTTTCAATTTAAATGTACAGGATACTCAGGTCGGTCTGAAGCTCTTTCGTTATAATGTTCTAAAAAACATCTTTCCCAAGACTGCGATAAAAAGATTTGCCTTTGACCTGGAGCTTTTAGTAATAGCGCAAAAAATAAACGCAAAAATTACTGAAGCGCCAGTTGTCATAAAATATAAATTCCAAAGTACTATAAATTTAAAAGCGATATTTTATATCCTGTTAGATACGGCGGCAATATTTTATAGAGATAAAATATTACGATATTACGATTCAAAATGAAAAAAACTCCTAAAGTTTCCGTGATTATTCCTGTGCAAAAAATAAATGATTATTTAATGGAATCTGTCTCATGTCTACTAAGTCAAAAATATCCGGATTTTGAGATAATTATTCTTACAGATGTCAAAGAGAAAAATCCATTTGGAAAGAAAGTAAGAATAATATCAACAGGCCATATAGTACCAGCAGAAAAAAGAGACATTGGCGCAAAAAAAGCTGAAGGCGAAATATTGGCTTTTATAGATGACGACGCATATCCGGCAGATGAGCTCTGGCTGAGAAAAGCCGTAAATAATTTTATAAGTTCAGATTCTTTAGGCGCCCTTGGAGGGCCCAGTCTTACCCCTGCTTCTGACAGAAAATTTGAAAAGGTCTGTGGAGAAGTTCTCTCTTCTTGGCTTTTCAGCGGCCCCTCTAATATAAGATACAGAAAAGCAGCAAAAAAAGAATACAACGACCTTCCAAGTTGTAACCTCTTTGTTTCAAAAAAAATATTTCAGGATGTTAAAGGCTTTGATTGTGAATTTTGGCCGGGAGAAGATACAAAGCTTTGTGCAGATATAATAAGGTTTAGTAAAAAGGTGATTTACGATCCAGATGTTGTAGTCTATCATCACAGGCGCAAAGGGATAAAAAATTATATAAGACAAACATTGCGCTTTTCTGTGCATAGAGGATATTTTATGAAAGTATTTCCTTATACATCTCTTAAAATAATGTTTTTCATACCATCTTTATTTGTTCTAGGCCTGTTTTTCGGCTATCTTCTCGGCCTTTTTCATCAAATTTTTTTCTATATATACATATCTGCACTCCTAATTTATTTTATCTTAATGCTGACAGAATCTTTAAAATCCGAACATATTAGCAATATACCCCTCTTTCTTTTTCTTGGCTTTGTCACACATCTGACTTATGGGATAGGAGTAATTATCGGTCTCCTCATACCTAATTTAAATTCAAGATTAAAGCCAAAACATGAAACTTAGTATTGTCTGTATAGACTAAGAGACTTAATTTTTGAGATGTTTAAAACATATATATATTATAGTAAAAGATATTAATTTTTTCTCACGACAAGAAAATATCATTACCAATTGCCAGAATAAAATATCAATTATCGTATGTAAAAATCATTATTGGAGATAACTATCTGTTGTATTATACTGCAATTTTGGTAAATCACTTATGCCCCGCGCTATAATATCCCATCACAATTTTATTTTATGCCAGGAATATAATACTATAACTTATAAATAATCAGCATTGGTTGTTGAGGATTGTTTTTAGCAGTATAAACCTGAACCGCACTAAGATTTTTTCTCTGCGGGTATGTATAAACCCATTTAGGTGTAAAAACAGGCTCAAATACAGAAACAATGAAATAATCTGGCTGAAATTCAGCCTTTGATTTTTCAAACAGTTCTTCTGAAAGGCTCTGGCAGGTTTCATTATCAATTGTTCCGCCAAGCTTGTCAATGCACTTTGTTTCAGGAGGCATCCTGTTATTCTTATTGGAGTGTCCTTCATTCCAGCGTTCTGAGTAATACTGGCTTTGCACAACAGATGAAGTAATTATTTTCGCATCATCAGGAGTATTCTCTTTGAGCCATTCCCCGGCAAGCTTTATTTCTAAATAAGTGTCTTTTTTTATTTCAATAAGATTATCTGCATGGCTAAGGTTCTGGTATGCCCCTCCAACAAGAATAATTCCGATAATTATAAAAGAAGCTATTTTGCTGTATTTTCCGATCACTCCATAGAGCCAATATAATCCTTTGCCAGCTATGATAAACATGATAGGCATCATAATTAGCAGCCATCTGTCAGTAGACTCTCTTATTATTACAACATAAAAAAATAAGTGAACAGCCAAGAATAAAATAAGAAAGATATCAGCGTTAAACTTGGTTGTTTTCTGCTTCCAAATTATATCAGCATACATTAAGATTGAATACATGGAAATTAATCCAATAAAGAAAGCTATCTTCCAGAAGCTGAAGGGAAGTGAAACAAAAAAGGATATGACCGGCCAGTCAATAGGGTCGGTCAATGTTGATCCAGAAACTAAATAAAATTTCAGAGCATAAAATTTGTTAAAAATAAAATAAATTAAATAAGGAGAGAGAAAAAGCAAAGTATAACCAAGCCCTTTCCATATTGTTTTATCCTTAAGCACAGAAAACTTCTTTACAAATAAAAGAAAAAGTGAAAATGTAATAGGCACTAAAGCAGCAGGAAATCTTATTGAAAATGCCAGGACTCCAAATAACATAGCTAAATAAAGCCCAAGGGGTTTTCCTTTGTTTATGTAATACTCCCAAAAGAAATATACAGACAATAAACTGAGAAAAACAGAAGGTACATCTGTTAAAATTCTATAAGTATAAAAAAGAAACACCCAATAAACCGACATCATCAAGGCAGATATAAGCCCAATATTTTTGTTATACATTGATTTGCCAATTAAGTATGTTAGATAGACAGAGCCTAAACTTGGAATAATTAAAGTAAATAATCTTATTGGCATCTCGCCCAATCCTATTTTAAAAAAAGCAGTTAATATAAGCGGATAAAGTAACGGCCTTAATCCTGTAAAGTGCTCATACCAATCAGGTCTGGGCATGTCAAGAGCCCATATTTTTGCAAGCGCCAGATAATCTCCTTCATCCCACCATATTGGCTGCACCCCCACTTTAAAAAAATAATAAAGCTGCACAATAATGGCAAAAACTATAACAACTATCAGTAAAATATTATCTTTAAGATATTTTTTTATCTTTTCTTCTCTTTTATTTTCAGTTATTTGATTGCCGTTCATCACTTTGCGAGCCAATAACGCTTAAAAAATCTTTTCTTTTATTCAAAAGAAAGTGTTTTAAATGGGATTTTCGCCAAATGTATATGAAAAATATTTTATCTATAGACACAGAATCATGGATTCATTTTTACGAGGATGCCTTGAAAATAAAAAAAATAAGTTCTGAAAAAAGAAAAGAAATTGATAACGGATATATAAAAGAAGCAATAAGTAATATTCTGGATATATTAGATAAATACAATCAAAAGGCAACTTTTTTTGTAGTAGCAGAGATACATAATTGGTATCCGAAAATAATTGAGAAAATAAAGAAAAGAGGGCATGAAATTGGTTATCATACACATACACACCCTATTTTAAAGGAAGCAGCAATCTTGGAAGAAGAACTTTTATTATCAAAAAAATTCATAAAAAAGTTTAAACCAATAGGCTTCAGAGCACCGCAAATTTATCTTACTGAAGACGCAATGCCTATTTTAGAAAAAAAAGGATTTAAATATTCATCATCCTCATATGACAAATATGTTATATCTAAATATAATAACATTCTTGAGATACCAGTTTCTGTTATTTCTATTAAAAGCCAGCTATTTAAAAAAAATCTGCCCAAGCAATTAACCTTTAAACTTCTTTTTAGTAAGATACCATTTGGAAGCGGGCTATTCATCTCGCTTCTCGGGCAGAAAATCTCTAGATTTATAAGAAAATTAAATAAGAAAGGCATTCCAGCCATATTATTTATCCATCCATGGCAGCTCTATCAAACAAGAGAAATAAACTCTTTAAAGTTCAGGCTTAATATCATACTCAAAAATCCCTTATGTCTTCCTTATACTAAAAACATATATAAAAGCATGGAAAAACTATTAAAAGAGCATAAATTTACGTCTTTTCAAGATTACTATGGACAGCAGAGAATATTGGGATAAAAAGATAATAGAATGGGAGGATTCTCTATCTCATCAAGGAGGAAAAGTTTCATTAATAGAGTCTCTGGCATCAAAGTTTAGGAAGCCACTCAAGATAAGAAGCGCTATGTGTTTAGAGCTTTTAAAGAAAGCAGGAAAAAACAAAACAATATTAGAGCTGGGCTGCGGCTCCGGCTTTTTCGCATTTAAAACTCTTATGGAAGCAAGGCCAAAAAAAATAATTGGCATTGATATCTCAAAAAATGCCATAGAAAGGGCAAATAAAATAAAGAAAGAACTAAACATAGGTAATAAAATAAAATTTTTAGAAGCCGATGTAACTTCTAAGGATTTGCCCAAGGCAAATATCGCTATAGGTTTAGGTTTTTTGGATTATTTAAATTCTGGAGAAATAAGCTATCTTTTTAAGAAATTAAAGAGCCAGTATTTTATATTTACTTTCTCAGAAAAAAAACCCTCTCTGTTAAGATTTTTTCATGTAATTTATTTAATAATACAAAAATGCCCAAAGCACTATTATTACACAAAAGATGAGATGGTAAATCTCGCGAAAGAAAGATACACAAACATAAGAGTAATATCAGATTCAAGGTTGTCTTTCGGCTGCATCATGCATAATCTTGATATTTAAAATCGCCAAATTATCTTTTTATTCCTTCTTATTTGCTGCTCTCTATTCTCTGCCATGTTTTTTTAAAATCCCTTTTCCAAAGCCTAAAATCAAAAAACACTCTAAACCAGATATAACTTCTCATAATTATTAAAAGAAAAAACCAAAAAGCCTCTCTTAAATTCCTTATTTCCTTTAAAGTTCCAAATACTGCGATTAGTTCTCCCTTAAAATTTCTTACTTTTGAAACTCCTTTTATGTTGCTTAGCTGATAAAATCTTCCCGCTGTTCTTTTTTTCTGGCTTATCCACTCTCTTAAATTGTCAGGATATTTCACATAAACTTCTGCTCTAGGCTCATAAACGCTTTTATATCCGGATTCAATTATTTTATATGAAATATAAGAGTCATCAGCTAAAATATTTTCAGGAATTTTATTAATTATTCTGATTATGGCGTATAAATATCCGGAGCATATAACTCTTCCTTTTTTATTCTCGCGCATTCTTAAATTATGAAATCCATCAGTTAATATATAAGCCCAATATCCAAACATCTTATTTTTATTATTTATTGCAGCTACTTTTCCGCTTACAGCCCTAGCTTTTTCCTCTCTTAATTTATTAACTAAAAACTCAACGCTATTCTCATTAACATAAACATCCCCATCACTTAAAATCAAGATTCTTCCTTTCGCAACTTTAAAAGCAATATTCAGAGCAAGAGGCTTTCCTTTTCCTTCATCTTTAATAACTTTGATTTTTTTATTTTTCTTGGCATATTTTCTTGCGGCAACTAAAGTCTCCTTATCCGGAGCTAAAACAATGATTTCATAATCTTTTAATTTCTGTTTCAAAAATGATTCTATTGCTTTTCCAATTGTATGAGGCTCTTTAAAGCTTGTTATTATTATTGAAATCATTTTTCTCCAGTGCTTCTAAAACCCCATCAGCCGAGATGCTTTTTACAAGCTCTTCATTATATTCATTGCTTCTTTCAGGAAAAAATTCTTTTAATTTAGGGGATGCAATTTTGTCAACCAAGCCATAACTTTCTACTTCATCCTGGCTCGTGACAAAAAATAGGGCAATAGTTTTCTTTCCCAGTCCTAGAGATAAATGAAGAGAGAAGCTGTCAGAGCAAACCATTACAGAGCATAAATTTACAAGAGAAGCAAATTCTCTCTTGCTATTTTTAGGATTATTCCTGTAAATTTTTATTTCCTGTCTCTCCAAAGCCTTGCTAAATTGTGCATGTTTTTCAGCCTCATTCGGCCCTGCAAAGAGAAGAATTTCCCAGCCTCTTGCACGGGCTTTTACAATAAACTCTTTTACATTATCCTGATGCCAGACCTTTGAAGGCCATCTTGATGAAGCCCCCATATGAATTCCAATAATTTTTTTCCCTTCTAATCCATTAGCCCTTAAAAAATCCAGCGCATATTTCTTGTCTTTATCTTCAAGAACAATTCCATATTTCTCTTTTTTAAAAGGCAGTTCAGCCGCCATAAACATCATTTCCTGATATGTTTTTTTATTTTCCTTTTTCAGAGCATCATCATAAACTGTATTAAGATAATATTCGGCCCCTAGGTTGAATGTTCCGGCATAATTACCTTCCATTTTAAAGCCGTATTTCTTCTCTGCCTTAATTTCAGAGGCTAATTCTAAAGCCTCTTTTTCAATGTCAAAATTATACAGCACATCAAACTTTTTATTGTCCAGATTATTAATATCAACAATTCCGTCAATATAATCTAAATTTTCAATTAATTCTTTTATATCTCCTCTTGTAATCCAGGTTATTTCTCCATCAGGATGCTTATCTTTCAAGGCCTTGGCTATAGGAAGAGTTCTTAAAACATCTCCGTCTGCTCCAAGCTTTATTATGCATATTTTCATATCTTTTAAGGGCAGCAAAAGCCTTATAATCTTTCCTTTTTCTCTAAAATTATGAAAGTATACATAGCAGGCAAAATATGGACAAAATCAGAAAAAGAGCAATTAGAATCAATTGATAAATTATGCAAATCCCTTGGTTTAGAAACTTTTCTTCCTCATAGAGATGTAGGCTTTGCAGAGACAATAAAAGACGCAAAAAAAATCTTTCAGGGAGACATTATTGAAGGCTTCAAAGATGTTTCATTAGTAATAGCTTCTCTTGACGGCTTGCATGTCGGAGCTGGAACAGCCTGGGAATTAGGCTATGCTTATGCAAAAGGCATTCCCGCCATAGGAATTAAAACAGACGAGCCAGTCCAAAACGCCCTAGATTATTTAAGCTCAATTTTAATCGCCTCAATGCCGATTGTTTCTTCTCTGGATGATTTAAAAGCTAAAATCCTAGAAATTTTGAAATTGTGATTCATTCTCCAATCCACGGCTTTAAATCACGGCGTAGATTGTCGTCAATATTCCAGTCATATGTGCGCCCAAAGTAATTTTTTAATCTATCAACTCCACATTTTACCAAACCAGTTAATACCTGCCTTCTTACATTAAGATAATCTTCATGAGATTCAGCCCTTGGATTTTGGCGCTTGCCCGATAAATACTGTCTCTCCAATAAGAAATGAACTTCATCATTAAAAAATTTCTGAAATGCTTCTCCTTGATAAAAATCATGTTTCATAGTACTTCTGCCTTTTGCTTCACTCATGCACCATTCAGTATAAATGCGCCATCCTATCTTCTCAATAATTATTTCACTAGACATTGAAAGTTCTTTTCTATCAGGGAGCTGTTTATAAATTTCTATTAATTTTTCTTCATCATCCACAGTTGGAAAAAGTCTATTAGGCATTCTTTATTCAGAATTTTACAATTTAAAAATCTTATTTACCACTTTAATCCAATGTCTTTGTGCTTTCAGTTGTTGCTTGGCCTCTCCATCCATCCGCATAGCTTTTTCTTTTCTTTAATTCAGAAAAAGCCTTAACATATAAGTAAAGCCTTGCAAAAAAGGCTTCCAGGGTCCAGAGAAATTCCTTTGCGTTTTTAGGATAAGAAAGAGCAAAAAAAGCACCCCATTTAATTTCATTAAAAAAAGATTTTGTGCGGGGTATATTAGGAGCTATTTTATTTAAATTTTCATGAGCCTTGATATTCCTTAATTTTTGAGCAAGCCAATCCTTCCAGTTATCAGGATTTTTAACATAAACTTCCGCTTCCGGAACATACTTTATTTTATATTCTTTTTTCCAGAATAAATAAGGAATTATGCTATCTTCCGAAGTTCCAAGAGGAAAATCTAATATTACTCCTTTTCTTATGGCAAATAAATATCCGGAGCATTCAAAAAATTTTCTCTGTTTTGACAGCTCTGTTCTCGCTTTATCAATTCCTGCAAAAAATAAATGCGCCCAGTATCCATACTTATTTTCCCCGGAATCTACCGGGACTGGTCTTCCAGTAACACATCCTGTTTCTTTATCCTCAAACGCTTTGGCAATTGCAGCCACAGCATTCCTAGAAACATAAACATCCCCGTCACTTAATATAAAAATATCGTCTTTATTTTTAGAAGCATATTCTTGAAATAATAAATTTAAAGCATAACTTTTTCCTTCTCCCGGGTCAAGAAAAAAATTAAATCTCTTGTCTTTGATATTTTTCCTCAAAAAATCTTTGACTTCTGAAAAAGGATCAACAACTGTTATCCTATCTTTATTTGATAATTGCTTTAAAAAAATTTTTGCTGTTTTTAAAGTTGACTTTGGCTCTTTATATGAAGTAATTATTATATCTATCATTTTTCATGTTTATTCTATAAACCCTTGCTTTGTTAAACTTTTCTAAAGTTTATTTTAACTCAAGAGGATAATCTTCAGGTCTAATTATAACAATTTTTTCTCCATTTTTTTTCCTTGCAACTATCCTTACTTTTTTTGTTCCTTGCTTTCCAATATCAGAAATTTCAATTTCCTCAACTTCCGCTTCTTCTCCGCCAATTACTATTTTATTTCCTTTCTTAATCTCGCTTGCTTTCTTTCTCATATTTTCATCCGTTAGTTTAAACTTATAAACCTTCTTACCTTATTTTACAAATGAAAAATGCAATAGTCTTATGCTCTGGAGGATTAGATAGTGTGGTTACAGCCTATTTCGTAAAAAAGCTTGGATATAAAAAAATTATAATATTATTTTTTAATTACGGACAAAATTCTTTTCTTGCAGAAAAAAAATGCACTAAAAAAACTTCAACGATATTAAATGCACAATTTAAATCTATTAAATTGGATTTAAGCTGTTTAACCTCGCCATTAACAGCCAAAAAATTTAAATTTAATTTAATTAAAAACAAAAGTCTAAGAAATACAAAAAAGGAAAGCAATAAATGGTACCTTCCTGCAAGAAATTTAATTTTCTTGGCATATGCCATAAGCCTTTCAGAATTCCTTTATTTAAAAGAAAAAAAGATTTATAATATATTTGTCGGATTTAAATGTGAAGGTCTTGAGTTTTACCCAGATGCAACTCTTCCCTTTATCAAAAAAATTAATGAATTAAACACCTTAATTTTAAAAAATAAATCAAAAATATATGCACCCTTAATAGAAAAGGACAAGGAAGATATTATTCTTCTGGGAAATAAATTGAATGTTAACTTCAATAATACTTTTTCCTGCTATGCTTCATCCAGTATGCATTGCGGCTCTTGTTTGGCATGTAGATTAAGAAAAGCAGGCTTTTATTGGGCGTGCATAAAAGACCCGACGAAATATGGGGCTTAATAATTTAATTCTTGTTGATTTTCTATTAAATTATTAATCTTGGCAATAATTTTATCCCAAGAAAACTGCTCAACGCTTTTTCTGGCTTCTTTTTTCATTTTTTTTAATCTTGCATAATTATCAGCAGCATAATTAATTTTTTCAGCCAGCTCTTTTGCATTCCAATATTCAAATAAAAATCCGTTTTTCCCATTTTCTATTAAATCTCTTGCTCCAGGATTGTCAGAAGCAATTACAATTTTCTCGCGTGCCATTGCCTCTATTAATGCTTGGGGCATTGCCTCTCTTTTTGAAGGCAGAACAAATATTTTTGCAGAATCAATTTTATTTATTTTTTCTTTTGCCTCATATACGGGGCCTGTAAAAATTACTCTATTATCCGCATTTAAATCCTTAACAAGCTTTTTTAATTTAATTATGTAACTTTCTTCAGATGGCCCGGCAATTTCAAGCTTTATTTTCTTGTCTTTTATTAATAGCGCGGCCTTAATTAATGTCTCAAGATTTTTTATAGGGGCTATTCTTCCAAAAAAGAGTATTTTATTTTCCTCTTTTTTCTTCTTTAATTTAAAAAATTCTTCTGGAATTCCATTTGGGATATAAACTATCTTATCTTCTTTTGCTCCAAGCCTTAATAAGCAGGGAATTTCCCATTTTGTTATTGCAATTATTTTGTCAAATTTATTAATGATTTTAGGAGCTATAAAATTGTCATAATACCTAACTACGAGTTTTGCTAAAAATGTCCGCGTTTCTCCTTTTTTTACAAAAGGAGCATGAGTTACCAGCAATATTTTAGCGTTTATTTTCTTTCCTATTTTTAAAGCCTTCGAAGTATGTGTATGTCTGTATCCATGCGCAATAATTATATCAGGCCTGAATTTTAAGGCTTCTTCTTCAAAATCCCATTCCATATAACTTTCTCCGCCCAGTTTTCTTCTATGAAACCTGATTATCTTCACTTTTCCCATCTGCTCTTCATGCAAGGCCTTTTCTGAAGAGCCTTTTATAATATCAGATGAAAATACCATCACATTATGCCCTATCTCAGCAAGCCTGACTGCTTCTTCTTTCACCCTATTCCATACACCATCTATTCCTGCAGAGAAGCCAGTTAATTCAAGTATCTTCATGTTTCTCCAAACTTCTCTAAAGTTTAATAAACTATCTCAAAAATTGTTATCTTATTCAATAGTAAATTTTCATAAAAAGCTTTTAATATCTCTTTTTGCCTAAATTTTCATGAAAACTTTAACCGAAAAGGATGTATGCCTTATTATTCCAACATACAAAAGGGCTGAAGATGTTAATAGAACTCTTAAAATGCTGATTAAAAATAAAAATGTTCCTGGAAAAGTGATAGTTGTTGACCAAAGCCCGGATGATAAAACAAAAAAAGTTGTATTATCTTTTAAAAAAATTCCTGCGCAGTATGTTTTTTCAAAAACTCCTTCTTCAAGCATGGCGGAAAATATTGGAGTTAAGCTCGCAAAAAAGAAATTTTCCTTGCTTTTAATTTCAGGCGATGATATGGATTATCTCAAAGGATATATGAAAAACTTAGTTAAATTATTTAATGACAATCCTAAATTAATGGGTTTGGGAGGCATGGATATTCAATCTGGTGCGGCAAGGCATACTGCAAAATCAAGGCTTGCTAATTTCCTTTTAGGATTTTTCTTTCTGCCGAGAAATGAAAACAATAAATTTAGAGTCAATGGACCATACGGAATGATAGCTTCTCCAGTCATAGAAAAAAATATTTTTGATGCTCAATGGATTCCAGGATTTAATAACTGCTTCCGCTCAGAAATTTATGAAAATTATTCATTTCCCGAATCTGTAGGATATAACGTATTAGAAGATATTGACTGCACTTATATGGTTTACAAAAAATACGGCCCGGGAAGTCTGCTTATTACTCCGCAATGCAAAGTCTGGCATCGTGAAAGCCAGACCGCGCGCTATCCTCCAAGAAAAAGAATTTTTGTTAATCATGAAGACCATTTTGCGTTTTATTATCGCCAATTCCTTAGCCCTTTAGGAGCATTTAAGCTTTTTTGGTCTCATATTGGCATTATTCTTGGGAATTTTATCAGATTTTTGGTAAAACCAAACAGGGAAAAATACCAATTTTTCAAAAATAATCTTGATGCAATCTTCTTTTGTTATAAAAACCGCGGAAACATTAAGGCAGGAAAATTTAGGGTTTTTCTGAATCCCCGCGATTTGTCTTTAAAAAAGGAATTTGAAAATTGATATATAAATAATTCCCTTGATTAGTATAGGTTTTTGGAATTATACGGAAATTCTGAACAAATATTATACTAACCATCAGAATTTACGATAAATTGCTTTAACAACTAAACTTTAAACAGATTAAAACTAATAACAATTATAGTAAAAGATATTAATTTTTTCTCACGACAAGAAAATATCATTACTAATTTGCTAGAAATAATATCAATTATCGTATGTAAAAAATCATTGTTGGAGATAATTATCTGTTGTATTATACTACAATTTTGATAAATCACTTATGTCCTGCGCTATAATAATTAATTTTTATATCCAAAAAATTCTTTGACAGCATTGCATATATAATAAATTTCATTCTTTCTTAATTCAGGAAACATTGGCAATGAAAGAGTTTTCTTTGCAAGCATTTCAGTAATTGGAAAGCTTCCTTCTCTAATTTCAAGATGCTGATAAGCAGGTTGCAAATGTATTGGAATAGGATAATGAATTCCAACAGCAATTCCTTTTTCTTCAAGAAATTTCATAAGTTCATCCCTCTTGTCAGTTAAAATATTATAAATATGAAACACAGGTTCATTATTCTCATCATCTAACAAAGGGAGCTGTATTTCTTTAATATCTTTCAGCAATTCATTATAACTTCTTGCATGCTCTCTTCTTTTTTTATTCCACTCATCAAGGTAATTTAATTTCACATTTAAAATTTGAGCTTGCAAAGAATCAAGCCGTGCTTTTCTTCCTATAATTTCATGATAATATTTTTTCTCCCATCCGTCATTCCTCATTAGTCCCGCCAGCCTGTAAACTTTCTCGTCATTTGTAATTAATGCTCCACCGTCCCCCCATGCTCCGATATTTTTTCCAGGAAAAAAGCTGAATGCTCCTGTTCCCGAAATTGGTACTCTCTGCCCTTTAAATTTGGCTCCCGGAGAATGTGCGCAATCCTCTATAACTTTTAATCCATGCTTATCCGCTATTTCAATTATTTTATCCATTTCCGCAGGCCTTCCATACAAATGAACCAAAACAATTGCTCTTGTCTTTGAATTAATTGCCTTTTCCATTTTTTTAACATCTATGTTATAGCTCTTTAAATTAACATCAACAAATCTAGGGATTGCCCCCGCATTTGTAATTGAAGAAACAGTTGTAAAATAAGTATTTGGAATTGTAATAACCTCTCCGGATGTTATCCCGTTACATCTTAAGGCAAACTCAACCGCATCTGTCCCGGAATTCAATCCTATGCAGTATTTTGCCCCGCAGTATTCAGCAAATCTCTTTTCAAAATTCTCTAAAAAAGCCCCCATTGTAAAGGCCGTTTTATCAACGCATTCTGCAATTGCTCTGTCTATTTCTTCCTTAATTCCCCTGCTTCCTAAAACCGGGTCTCCATTTAACTGCCTTTTCAGGTCAACGAATTCAATTTTCATAGTTTATTCTTGGAAACAAGGATTATAAACTTAATTGGCTTATATTGACAAAATTATTCTTATATTATAATCCTCTGTAATTAGGATTATCTCTTATATATTTTGCTGGCACTCCAGCATAAATTCCCGGCTTGACAATATCTTTTGTCACAACAGCTCCCGCGCCTATTACTGCATAATCGCAAATCCTTACAGGAAGTATTGTGGCATTGCTTCCTATAGTTACATTATTGCCTACATAAGTAGGTTTCCAGTATTCTTTTTCAGTATAAGCAGGCCTCCCTAATGCAGAAAATGTATCATTAATAAACATAACTCCATGTCCTATAAAGCAGTTATCTCCAATAGTAACAAGCTCGCATATAAATGATTGGCTCTGGATTCTGGTATTATTTCCAATCTTAGCTCCTTTTTGTATTTCCACAAACGGCCCTATAAAGCAATTATTCCCTATCTCGCATCCATACAGATTGCTTGGCATAATTATTTTTACATGCTCTCCAAATCTAACATCTTCTGCTATTTTTGCTTCAAGTATTTTTTCAGGTTTGTTGCTCATTTTATCTTCCAAAGGCATTTAATGTCAGTCAATTTAGTATTTATAAATATTTATATCCTTCTAGAGATTTCTTAGCTGAAATATATCCTTTAGGAATTCCTGTGTCAAATACATTCTTCTCAAAAAGAACTCCGTATAATTTATCATTCTTAATTATCTCTAATAAAAGATCTTTCTCAGATTCTTCATGAGGCAATTTTTCCAAATAATGAAAGATTTCAGGAGTAAAAATATACCTGCCGAAAAATCTGACATCACCTGAGAATTCAGTAATGCCTTGAACTTGGTAAATATTATTATCAACCCTTGTTACTTTTGCAAATGACCCTTTTCCTAATTCTCCTGTAGCTCTTGTTAACCCTATAATGCAGTGATTAAATTTATTATAGGCTTCTTTAACTCTCTCTGTTGCATTTATCTCATCAATATACAACATGTCTGGAAGAATGACAAAAAACGCATCATTATTTACAAAATCTTTTACTGAATATAGAGCATCCATCATGCCTGCCGGCTCTCTAAAAATAATCTTGACTCTCGGGTCACTTTTTATAAGTACATGCAAATAATCTAATAAGTCTCTTTTCTCCTTATTCAATACTATGCAGATCTCTTCGCAATCAGCTTTAAATGCTTCCTCTATGGAATATAAGATGATCGGCTTATTGTTTAAAAGAAGCATTTCCTTTGACTTTTCCCCAGTAATAGATAGCATTCTTGTGCCTTTTCCCGCTGCTAGAACAACTGCTTTTTTTATCATTTATTATTAAATTTGCTGGCATTCAAATAATTAATCCTTTTATACCAAATTAAGCAAAAGCTGAAGACTGCACTTTCCTCTCTGACTTATTCTCTCCAAGTTCTTATCAGCATAATTAATTAATTGGCTCTCTCTGACAAATTCTATTCTGTTATGCTCTTTCTTAAGCAGATTATCAAAATATTTCTGCACTTCTTCAGGGGAAATTCCTGAAAGCCCAGTTATGAAATCTATGCAAACGTCTTGAAATAATTTTCCGTCATATTCTCTTAATCTTCCTATCCAGAATGGATTAACTTCCTGCACAAAGTTTCTTGGAATTCCAGTCTCTTCTTCTAATTCATCAAGCAATGTTTCAAGAAATGGATTTTCTTTATCAAAGTGTGCTGCTTTAAGATATCCTCCAGGAACGAACTCAATAGCCCCGCCCGTATTTGAAACAATGCTTTTTCTCTCTCCGAATATATAAACAGGATCTCTCATATCTGCAATTCTGACTATTCCAGATGGTCCTGTAATCCATACTCTGACAGGCTCATCAAGAGTTGCTCTATAATGCTTATAGTCTGTTTTATACCCTGTTACATGCAGAGAGCCCTCAATTAGTTGTGTCTTTTCAGGATATAAAGCAATTAATTCAGAGCTGAATTTGACTTTTCCTTGTGACAAAAGCTCGTTCCATTTTCTTTCAACTGCTTCCTCTTCCTGCTGACTAAAACTCCTCCCGCTTCTATGAAACTCTATTTTTCTATAGCCTGTCAGCACATCGTAAAGATTATTTTCCAGTCTTGAATTAAGGTTTTTCGTTATTTGCATAAAAAAACACAAAAAAGCAGATATTTAAACATTTTTATTTTGCGATGCTATGCATTTCTCAAGAAGTATGCAAATATTTATAATGCTTTTATTTTTAGCATCATAGAGAACTCATGGAAGAAATTTACATCAGAAATGCAGGAATTGAAGATTTGCTCTTAATCATAGGTTTGGAAAACAAAATCTGGCCTCCCGGAACTCAAGCTAGTAAAAAGAAATTTGAAAAGCGTCTTTCTATTTTTCAACAGGGATTTTTTCTTGCATTCAGAAACAACGAACTAATAGGAGTATCAACTTCCCAGATAATCCATTATTCCACCGAATCTATGCCTAAGAACTGGGAAATTGCAACTGATAATGGCTTCATAGAAAAAACTCATAATCCAAAAGGAAATGCGTTATATATTGTTTCTTTAGGAGCTGTTTCAAGAAGCGGCGCCGGCTCTGCGCTTCTTTCAAGGCAAAAAGAATTAGTTAAAAGCGTTGGCCTTCAGTATCTTGTTTTAGGAGCAAGGATTCCAGGATATGACGAATATTGCAGAAATATAAGGGAAATTCCAGTAGAGCAATACACCTCTATTAAAAGACAAGACGGGCAGTTATATGACGACGAATTAAGATTTTATGTCAGGAACGGCTTAAAGATTGAAAAAATAGTTCAAAATTTCATGGAAGATGATAGCGAAAGCAGGAATTATGGAATTATAATGACATGGGAAAATCCAACTTCTTAAGATTATACACTAAACCCAAGTCTTGTTAAATCTTTAATGCATTTTTCCTGAAAATCATTTTTTGTTATATCAACTCAAACTGCAGAGCCAAATCCATAAGAAATATCAGCATCAACAATTTTTCTATCATTATCATCAAGCAAAGCAGAATAATTATTATCTAAGATCCTCGTTACTAAACTGCCTGCAGAAACAGGTTTTTCTGGCTTGAAATAAAATTCTATTTCCGCCCTCATCTTTTGCCTGCCAGCAGAGCATAATATTTTTGCAATATATCAGCATCAAATTCTTTTTTCTGTGCTCTTAGATAGCCTTCAAATTCATGAGCTGAATAAGTATCAGAATCTTCAGGATTAAAAGGAGTTTTCCTTTGCTCAATGAAAACAAAATCGCTCAAGCCCCTGCATATATGAATTATTCCCGGAGAGATTATAATCTCAGTTCCTTCTTTGCCTATAATCTCTTCCAGAATTTCTTTTCCATTGCTTGCTATAAATTCAATTGCCCCTGAAATAAGAAGCATTCTTTCAGGATTTTTAGAAATATCCCTGCCAGTATGAAAATGATTCCCTGCTGCAGTTCCGCATTTCCTATAACATAAAGTCATCTGCCTTGTTTCCATTCCTTTCCAGAGTTCATAAGTCATTCCTCTCATGTCTTGAGGATTTGCAGGTTCTATTTGTCTTATAGTTATGC
>CAZJEV010000003.1:0-29041 GCA_964545215.1 Candidatus Woesearchaeota archaeon | reverse complement strand
ATGGAAATCATAATTTATACGGCGGAAGGATGTCCTTGGTGCAAGAAGACCAAAGAGTTTCTGAAACAAAATAATATTAAATATAAAGAAATAGATGTAGGTAAGGACAAAAAAGCGGCTGAAGAGATGGTTAAAAAATCTGGACATATGGGTGTACCTGTTATAGATATAGATGGTAAGATAATAGTTGGCTTTGATGAAGAAAAATTAAGGAGGGTGTTGGGATTATAATGGTAAAAGAAACAAGATATAAGGGAAAGAAATATTTTCAATGTCCAATATGCAGTTTCTACTATAAAACAAAAGATTTTGCTCAAAAATGTGAAAACTTTTGTAAAAAACATAATTCATGCAGTTTAGAAATAACTAAACACGCTGTTGAAATAAAATGAAAGGAGACTCTTGCTGTTAAAATGGCCAAAGACAAATCTGTAAATTGGTTAATTTATAGTATTATTATTTTATTTTTAGCAGTTGTAGTTTTTGGCGGATATTTTGGTTTTATATATTTTGTGACTTCCATAATGGGCAATTTGGGAGTATTTAGTCTTTTATTTATTGCTATTGTTGCAGGAGTTGCCGTATTTTTTAGCCCTTGTTCTTTTCCTTTCATTCCAGTATATCTTACAAAATATTATGAAACAAAAACTGCTTCCGGCTTCCGCAAAAGCCATCCATTAACACTTGGTGTATTCGCTGCATTGGGCCTTTTAACATTTAACATTTTATTGGGCTTAGCTATCGCAATTATTGGTGTGGGATTTGGAAAATCTCTTAGCATTGCCGGGCAAGACCCAAACATTATAATTAGATGGGTGCGTGGTGTTGTGGGCGTTTTCTTGCTTTATGTTGGTTTTAGTCATATTACAGGAAGAGGATTAAATCTTGGCTTCCTTGCCCCAAGATTCGCCATGAAAGAAAAAGTAAATCCAATTAAAACAATGTATGGATATGGATTTCTTTACACACTGATTGGCATTGGATGTGCAGGACCAATTTTAGCAGGACTATCTGTTTTCGCATTCAGCACAGGAGGATTCAATTCAGCGTTTCTTGCTTTTGTTATATACTCTCTTGTCATGGTTTTGCTTATGCTCTTTATTTCTATTCTTGCAAGTCTTTCAAGGGAAACATTATTAGAAAAGTTAAAAGCCAACACTGGCAAAATTAAAAAAATAACAGGGATTATTGTAATCATAGTGGGTATTTTCCTTATATTAAGCTCAATTTTTGTTGAGTTGTTTGTGGATATATTATTCCCATAAAATGAAAGGAAGTAAAAAATGCCAAAAGATAGATTATTATCGACAAAAATAGTATGTGCCTGTTGCAGCACTGGTAGCACAATCGCCTCATTAGGCTGTATGGCAATAATGACAACTACAATAGCAGCTACTGGGGCGGTTGCTATGGGAGTAATGTCTGCCAACAGTGTTAATTTTTCATTAAAATTGCTTAATTTCATCGGTTTAGGATTTTTAACAAGAATTGACTTGAAAATCTTAGAATCAATTTTAATTGTGTTATTGCTAGCTGGTATTATAAGCGCCTATTTTTCTTACAGATTCCACCAAAAGAATTTTCCTCTAATTTTGACTATTGTTAGTTCAATTTTGATCTATATCAGCATATTTGTTGTAATGTCAAACTCAATTTATTATATTTCGCTCATAGGATTAATATTAGGTACCATATTAAATTTAAGAGGTAAGAAAAAATGAAAGGAAATACAAGATTTCCTTTCAAATATCTTTGATGTTTGAAAGGAGGTAAAATGTGATATATAGTAAAAGATGATGACTAGAGTAAATAAATAGTGTAAAAATTAGTGGCTGGTTTGATAGTATCTCTGGGGTTTTAGGGGGCGGCGTTTTTATTTATTAATCCTAAAGTAGTTATAAAAGATGGGAATTAGTACAATTCCCATTAATTATTATGAAGGCGTCCATCAGACTGCATAAAATCTGCTAGGGCAGACAACGTGCTAAAAAATATAAAAGCATTCAAGTTAAATATGAAAGAAGAACTTTACATCAATGCATTTATACCTCTAAAAGAAAAAGAATTAATCTTTTATCTCAATCTTGATCTGCACTGAACGGGGTATTTGCAGTTTCATTATAGGATGCAGAATTCTGTCTTCTGCTGGAATATCAATTATTCTTCTATGAACTCGCATTTCGTATCTGTCAAAAGTGGCGGTCCCATTTCCGCATGGAGATTTTCTTGTAGTGACTTTTAAATGCCTTGTAGGCAGAGGAATTGGACCCCGCATCACAACTCCTGCTCTCTCGGTAATTTCTTTTATTGATTGTATGACTGGATTTAACGCATTTATGTCAATGCTTCCAAGTTTTATCCTTACCTTTGCCATCTTTTGCTCCTAAATCTTCCAAGATAAAATTGCTTTTTAAATGTTTTTGCCGATAGAATAAAAAGTAAAAATCCTGCTTGTTAAGTTTAAAATTCAATCTCTTTATTGCTAAACATTGATTCTAGTCTTACTTTTCCTTTTCCATAAACTACTTCTCCGATAATATCTGCATTTAAATTAGAATTTAATAAAGAAACAATTTTATCAGAGTTTTTTCCAGAAGATGATAAAATAAATCCTATTCCACAGTTGAATGTCTCATACATTTCTTCATCAGAAATTCCCCCGTTATATAACTCCTTGAATATTGAATGCGGGCATAGAAAATGATTTCTTGTAATTACAACATCATCATCTTTAGATAATATGTCTTTTAATTTTGTAAATGCTCCTCCCGTAATATGCATCAGTCCGTGAATGTCATAATTTCTTTCTAAATTTTTTATGTAATCAGAATAAATCAGTGTAGGCTTAACAAATTCATCCATGAATTTATTTTTGAAAATTTCTCTTATTTTTGTGAAGCCATTTGAATGCAACCCATTACTTTTTATTCCTATCAAAACATCTCCGGCATGAAATTTATTTACTTTGATTTTTTTGATAAAGCCAGAAATAGTAACGCTTAAATCCATGCCGTCTATATTATTTTGAATTGAAGTTTCTCCTCCGGTAATTGCTATATCCCTTTTCTTGCATTCTTCACTTAACGTTTTAGTTATTTCTATTATTGCTTCTTTATCGTCTTTGGGAAGGATTAAATGATTTTGCAATTTATTAATGCTTTTGAGAGATATCTAAAAGGCTTAATTTGATAGAATTAAAGTAACTATTATAGAAAATATAACTATTTTATAGTTACTACAATAAAAAGATTTTTAAAGGCTTTTTAATATAGAAAAAGCATGGGAGAAACAGATTTATTGAGCAAGCAGCACCATGCCGGAATTGGCATTTTAAAAAGTTTCCATATTAATGATAGTAATAGAAGACAGGGTTATGCAGGAAACGTAAGAAGAACTATTAAGAAAATGGTTAAAGCCTTTGGGGGCGGCCTAACTATTGACTCTGACGGAGCTAGAATTCTAATTGATGGCATAAACAGAAGCCAATTTGACGAGATAACTAAATTTATTGGAGACCTCGCAGGGCACTATACTGCTAATTATTATGCACCTGATTCGCCTGAAAGCAATGAAGGAGAAAATAGAAAACTGGCAATTGCTGAAAGCAGGCATAAAGCAGAAATTCAAGCCTTGGAAAAAAGATTAACTGAAAGAAAAGAAAATGAAAAATTTAATGAAGGCAAAATAAGAGCTGCAGAGCAGCAACTGGCAGAGTTAAAAGAGAAAGATAAAAAGCAGCAAAGACATATAAAAGAAAGAACTATTCAAATAGTCTCTCTTGAGACAAGACTTTCTGAAAATACTGCATTAACCAAGCAAGTCAGGCAGACAAATAGCATGACTGAAGCTTATTTGAATCATATAGAAAATTATGTAAGCAGGGCAAATGATATTAATGAATTAATTAATGGAGACATTTTCAACAGAAATCATGAAGTGCATCAACTTGCTCAAAGATTGAATTCTCTTGGAATTCAATTAAGCTCTGAAGGTGAAGAAGGGCTCGCCAAGATTCTTGATATGTATTCCCTCTCAGAGGAGCCAAAAAACAATAAATCTGATGCCTTATTTCTCTGTGCTTATGAAAAGACTCTTCCTGAAGATAAAATAAAAAAATACAGGGAAGCCCTTGAGGAATCTGACAAAAATATCAAAATATTGCCTGAATTAGAGCGTATGCTGGAATGCACATCTGAGAGTACTAGAAAACATCTTATTCAAGCAAGAGATGAAGCAAAGAAATCTCTTAATGAGCATAATGATGCAATTAATGAATTCAATTCGAAATTTGAAAAATATAAAGAAAATGTTAGAAATCTTCTTTCAGAATGCCAGAACTTCCTGCAGAAAAATACTCGGGAAAACGAAATAAATAGACTGCTAAAGGATAGCAGGCTTGACCGTTATCCCGTAGCCATTGAATTATCTAAAAACGAAAAAGGGTTTAACATAAGCATTTACGCTCCTTCTTCTCCGGGTCCGATATTAACCGCGATATTAGGAGAGCACATATTCCAAAAAATTTATCATGGATTGGATTCTGAAACATTAGCTGGAGCAAGCGAAAGCACAATTAGAGACGGAAAAGTCAAAGTCATATCAATTCCTCTTCCTGAAGCAAGCTATAAGCATAAAGATGCTTTGTCTTTATTGCACAGCATAGAAGATTCTCTTTATGAAGGATATCAGCATACAAGTCTTAGAGAATATGGAATAACCCCAGATATAGCTTTAAATATTCTTCCAGATAGGCTGAAAAATACTCCACTAGAAAAGCCGGAAATAAAAGCAAGAAAAAAATACGACCGTGATATAAGGTTAGATTCTTATCTTAAAATACTTGCAGAAAATGGAGGCTCCGCGACTGGCAAACAAATAATGGATTCAATGCGAGAGAGAATCAGAGAAATAGATAATTCAATCTTATATAGAGATATGGCTCTCTTGGCTGAAAGAGAATTAATTGAAATAAGCAGAGATAAAAGGAGAATAATGTATAGAATAAAAAATAATAATGACCAAAAGACTACCTCAACTGGCGTATGAATGGAGAATCCCTTTATTGATAATGCTCCAGCAGGCTAAAGAAGCAAAATGCGGATACAACCCAAGCAGAGATGAAATTGAAACTCTTAAAAGAAAAATAGGAGATTATTACAGCTTAACAGAAGAGCAGATAAGGCGCATTGAGGATTTTTTTAAAACAGATGAAGCTCGGCCTTACATTAAAGCAATTAGTTTCTTGCTTCCCGAGATGAACGAAGCAGATGCCAGTTCATGCCTAGATGACATCTCAAAAAAGCTTTTTGATGCTATGAAAGATGAGGAATTAAAAAAGCTGATTAGAGTATATACTATAAAACAGGCAATTCTAAACCTTGGCGTTGTTAATATTCACAGAACCTCCTCTGGCACTCCTAATTTAGAAGACTTATTGCCTGTAAAATTAGATCCGGAAGTTTTAAGAAATTCCATTAGAGCTTCTTTTATCAGAATCATAGAAACTTACCAAACAATAAATGAAGACTTTGGAAGATTAAAAGAGCAGCTATTCCAAAAGTATAGTAAACTAGTATCCTATTCAAAATCAGGAGAAAAAAATGGCTAAAACTTTAGATTTGATTTTGAATGAAGAACTTGCACGCGCAAACCAAATAGTGGATTTTGCAGCCAGTCAGTTTTTGCAGAATTCTTTAGTTACTTTAAAGCCTAGAATGCATCAGATTGTTAGAATTTACGAATCTGCCCAGGACGGAAACAAGAGAATTTTATGCGCAGACACTACTTCCGCAGGAAAAACGCTGACTGCCATAGCAATTAAAGGTCTGCTTGATAAAAAAACAAAAGAAAAATTAGGAAGAAAGGCCAAGTCTCTTCTTATCGCCCCTAATCAGGCAATCAGCTTTGCATGGACCGAGCCAGAAATATCTCTTTATACGAAAAACCTGCAGCTTGAACCTCAAAATGTTGCAGTCCTTGAAAGGCGCTCATTGGAAGATACTGAAAAATTTAATAAAGCGGATATACTTTGTGTTAATTATGATAAGCTGTCTATACCAGAAGACGCAAACGATTATATGGCCTTTCTAAAAGATCGGCTTGGCTCCTTTGATATGGTAATCGTGGATGAATGCCACAATCTCAAAAATATCCAGTCAAATAGGTCGCAGGCATTTAATCATATTGTAAATGGAACTCTTGGCAAGCATTTTGTTATGCTAAGCGCAACGCCTATACCTAATAGGCTCGACAACGCCGGATTCTTGCTATATATGCTTGATCCTGTTAAATATAAAAGATATGCAACAACCCCCTTTGACTATGCAAAAGACCAATTTGCAATTATGAATGCCATGAACTCTGGAAAATGGTTTTCATTCGGCAGAGATGACTTGCAGCAGGCATTTTCTCTCCCTAACTTGCAGTTAGGGGACTCTAGACTATGTATGTCCGAAAAAGAGCATTATGATCTAAGAGAAGAAGACATTGAGAAATATTTTAAAGTCTGGCAAAGAGATGATTTTGCCGGGCAAAAGATAGTTGAGCTAAGCAGAATACTCCTTAAGTCTTCCTTTAGGCCGCTAAGAGAAATTATTCACCGCATTAAAGAAGATAACGCTCGGGCGCAAATAGGTATATTTTCATATTATCGAGAAGGGTTTTCCAACGAACTTTCAAATGAGCTTGCAGCCCTTTTAGGGGATTCCTACAAAATAGGAGTAATACACGGCGGGGTTCCTCTTGAAGAAAGATTAAGAAGAGCTCAATTATTTAGGAAGGGAGAGATAGATATATCAATAAATACTCTATCAACTGTTTCCGAATCCATATCTCTTTCAACAGGAACAAGGCCCGTATATGTAATATTTGCAGAGCCTCCAATAGTTCCAGCAAATTACGACCAGGCAATAGGAAGATTTTATAGATACGGACAGATGGCGCCAGTGAGTGTTATTGAGCTCATTCCTGAAAGCGATAAGCTGAACAAGCTCATGTTACAAGAAAAACAAAGAAGAGAAAGCCAAGGAGTAAAATTCAGAAAATCCTGGAAGCCGAGAAATATATTTGAAGATAAGATTGATATAAGGCAGGCAAAACAAGAAGCTATTGAACATGTTAGCAAGGGAGTTCCAATCGGCTCCCTTATTGAAGCAATGAATGTCAGCGAAGACTCAGTGGACCCAAGCTCACATAGTTCAATTTTATGCCCTGCTGTGGCAATAAATATTACATTTAATGAAGGCCTTAAGAAGGTGCGCGGATGCATAGGCAATGGAAAATTATTTTCCAGCAAAAACCGGGAGGCTTTGATTGAAAGCTACGCTCTGGACAAATGGGATATTACTTCATCTGCAGATACCAATGAAGCAATTGCCCAAGTCATTCATGAGATAGAATTTATTACTGGAAGAAATCTTGAAAGAATTTTAGATTGGGGAAGCGGTCCTGCCTGCCTGGCAAGAAAGCTCAGGAGAAAAGTTGTCAATCTTGATGCTATGCAGGAAATGTTGGATAATGGCATCGCTGCGACTTGTGATATTTATCCGGAAAAAGAAGTAGAAAAATATTTTATAAGAGGGTTTGCCCAAAAAATGCCTTTTCCAGACAGAAGCTTTGATCTAGTTGTTTCCTCATACGCTCTCCAGTATAATGCGCAGGGATACCAGCACAAAAATGATATCGCCAAAATACTGCTTGAGACAAATAGAGTTTTGGACAGCGGTTATGGAATTTTCGCTCTTCCAAATCAAGTCACAGAAAAAGAGGATATAGAGACACTTAGTGAAAGACTTTTGCCTTTATTCGGATTTAAAACTCTGCAGTATGCTTATGTTACCGGCCATTCTGTAGATGAAAGGACAAATAAAATAAAAAAAGTATTCCAAGGTTTTCACCTTTTGCTATATCAGAAAGCAGAAGATATCACAAGCACAGCTGATACTGGCTCCTTATTCCTGTTTAGGCCCTACAAGACCTTGGGCATTGGAGGAGAAAGAGAGCTTGAATTAGAAAAAGAAGAAAGCGTAAAATATAAAAAGGAAACTATACCTGCCACAAGATTTATGACTCAAGATGGAAAAGAATTTAGCTATGTGCTTAGGGAAGCACTGGGAGTAAAAGCATGAGTAGTCTTATTTGGGAATTTCAGCAGGGAATAAGAAACTCTATACTTGAATTGCTTCAGAAATCAAATGAGCAGATAGAAGCGCAAGCTAACAGATACCAAAAATTTGCTGAAGTGCAGTCTGGCTTAGAAAACCCCGAGTTTAAAAAGCAGCTTGTTGCTCAAAGTGAAGTAGGCAAAGCTTTGCGTTCATATAAAGAAGATGCTATTTCTTCTTTTCAGAGAGCATTTGAAGTGTACCCGCTTACTGTTCATCTAATATGCAATGCCCATAGAGCAACTCAGTTATACACCCCACTTTATCATGACGCCAGCCTTTCAGAGCCATTGCAAAGCGAAATTCTTCTCCATATCAAAAGGCAGCTTTACAGGCTAAATGATGATATTCTTTATGGTTCTCTATTAAATTTCCGTGCATTTGAAACCCAGCAAGAGATGCACGCCAGAGAATTAGGAGCGCTTCTATCAGAACGCAGCCCTTATCTCTCTGCAGCTAATGTAAATTTTGAACTCATTCCTATAAGCTTCCCGCTCAACATAGAAACTCTTATGCATGATAATTGGAAAACCGTTCCTTTAAATGCGTCTGCAATTGATTATGCATTAATCCCCCTACGCATAGAATATGAAAATCTTTTCCCTGAATTGGATGCTCCGTTTACAATAATCTCCGGCAAGAGAGTTTTTGAAGCTCATGTTACATCTCAAAAAAAGCATAATAAAAAAAGAGGAAATTATATATGCAGCAATAGCACGGGAGATATAAGAAAGATGTATTCTGAAATGGGCATCGCTTCTGTTCCTGCATCTCTGGAATTTACAGTTCTTAAGAAGGACCGAACTTATGTCTTCAGAAAAAAGAAATAATCAGCTGTTCAATTCATTTCTTAGGCAGAAATTTTTAACAAGAAAGCGGGCCCACCGCGCCGCTGCGATGAGCCCTTTCATCCCAGCCTAAGCGGGATGAATATGATAAATAAAAGCTAATAAAAAGCTATTTAAAATCTTCTATCCTTCAGGAAGTGAAGAGGAACATGGCGCAGGAAATTTTAATCTATTTAAGTCTGATAATTGCAATATCTGCATTTTTAACAGTTATTGTAAGGATAATAAAGCAACCGCCAATAATTGCATATTTAATAGCTGGAATTATAGTGGGCCCTCTTTATTTAAAATTAATTGGTCCTTCTTCTCCTTCTTCCGAGCTGATTCAGGTTTTTGCTCACATCGGAGTTGCATTTCTTCTTTTTATAGTTGGTCTCAACCTAGACTTTAGAGTACTGAAAGAAGTTGGAAAAGTATCTACCTTAGCCGGCTTTGCAGAAATAATAATCACCGGAACAGTCGGATTTATTATTGCGATAGCTATAGGCTTCACAAACATTACAGCATTATACATCGGGGCCGCTCTTGCCTTTTCTTCAACTGTTTTAGTAGTTAAAATTTTATCAGACAAAAAAGAAATAGACACTCTTCACGGTAGAATTGCCCTCGGTATTTTAATAATTGAAGATCTCGTAGCAGCCCTCGCATTAATGACAATACCTCTTATAGAATACGGAGGAAGTCCAGTAACTATTGCAACAAAATTATTCTCAGTAATAGCTTTGATTGCTTTCATCTTCTTGTGCTCGAC
This sequence comes from Candidatus Woesearchaeota archaeon, assembly GCA_964545215.1. GTDB lineage: Archaea > Nanobdellota > Nanobdellia > Pacearchaeales > GW2011-AR1 > VGKP01. The sequence goes on along the minus strand of CAZJEV010000003.1, from coordinate 19,280 downwards.
TTTCCTTTTCCAAAGATTTCTTAATTATTTAGCCAGAAATCAGGAAGTTCTATTTTTATTCGGAGTTGCATGGGCTTTAATCCTGGCAACTATATTTGATTACTTAGGATTTTCCTTGGAAATAGGAGCTTTAATAGCTGGAATGTCTCTGGCTTCTTCAAAATATACCCTTGAATTATCAGGGAAAATAAAGCCACTAAGAGACTTTTTCATTGTTCTTTTCTTTGTCTTCTTTGGAAGCCAATTATCAGGCTCTATTTCTCCTTCTTTATTAAAAAATGCAATAGTCTTTTCAGTCTTTGTAGTAATTGGAAAGCCGATAATAGTCATGACAATCCTCAGGCTTTTTGGATACAAAAAAAGAACAAACTTCCTTGCCGGCTCAAGCCTTGCTCAAATAAGCGAGTTCTCTCTTATCCTTGTTCTTCTAGGATTCTCTTTAGGCCACATCGGTCAGGAAACAATGAGCCTTGCAGTCTTGATAGCAATAATAACAATAGGAGCAAGCAGTTACAGCATTTATTATGCTCACTCTATATTTAACAAAATCTCCAGATTCCTTACAATCTTTGAGGGCCGCCATGGCAGGATTAAAGAAGAAAAGCCGCAGGAATTCCAAATTGTTTTAATAGGATATCACAGAATGGGATACAAAATTCTGCAATCACTTAAGAAATTAAAAATGCCTTTTGTTGTCATTGACTACAATCCAAAAGTTATCCTATCCCTTGCAGAAGAAGGAGTAAACTGCATTTATGGAGATGCAGGAGACAAAGATTTTCTAAGCCAGATAAATTTTAACTCTGCCAAGCTGATAATTTCAACTATTCCCGATGAATCTTCCAATTTAACAATAAAAGAAAAATTAAAAGAATCCAAATCCAAGGCGGCATTTATCGCAACAGCAGAACAGCCTAGAACAGCCTATGATCTGTACAAGCACGGAATTAATTATGTAATTATCCCGCATCATCTAGGGGGAAAATACGCCTCTGAAATCATAGAACAGTTTCAAACTGACAAAAACAAATACAAAAACCTTGGGGATAAACATTACAAAGAGCTTAAAAAAGGCAAAAACAACTCTAATTTCATGTAACTTTTAATATATTATAAAATATAATTAAGTTTATTAAGTATAGCATTGTAAAATGCGTATGAAAAAAGATCTTACTGTTCTGATAGTAACTAATAATAATGATTTAGATACTCAATGCAGAAACTTTAGAGAAACAATGACCATATTATTGCCAGAATGCACTAAAATTCACTATGCTATAGATGGATATAGCGATGCAGGAGGTTTTGCAGGGATGAATGTAAAACAAGCAAAATTAAGCGATTACGATTTTATTATTTTATCTCCGGATATAGCAAAGCATTTTGGTGTTCCTTCAGTTATTGATAAAGAATATAAAAAACCAAGAAGAAAGTTGCTTTAAGTTCATTGCGCTTTTTTCCTCAAAAAAGAAAGATGAAATTAGAATATTTGATATGCCCAAAGAATCATTCTGTTCCTTATAACAGAGATAATTTCGCCAGGGATTTTTCTGATAATGCGATTGATGCTATGACTCTACAGCCTATGTTTGAAGTTGGATTATATTGCTTTCAATGTAAAAGGGCTTATGGCCTAAGCAAACTGAAAGAGCCAGAAGAAAAATAGATTTTTATTTAAAATGCAAAATTTAAATATACTATTCAACTCAAAGGAGAATGATAGATATAAAGCTTATAAGGGAAAAGCCTGATTTTGTTAAAAAGAAGATAAAAGAAAGAGGGTATGAAGTTGATATTGGGTTATTGCTTGAGTTTGATAAGGAATGGAGAGAATTAAAAGAAAAATCTGATTCTTTGAGAGCAAAAAGAAATAAAATAAGCTTAGAAATTAATGAATTGAAAAAAGCAAAAAAAGATGTTTCAGAAAAGTTAGATGAAGCTAAAGAAATACCTTTAGAATTAGCAAAAATAGAAAATAAAATGAAAGAGTTAGAGGAAAAGAGGAATTATCTTTTATATATTATTCCAAATCTACAGGGTGATTCTGCTCCAGTCGGAAACAAAGAAAAAAATAAATTGATAAGAAAATCAGGAAAAACTCCGAAATTTTCCTTTAAGCCGAAAAGCCATGAAGCTTTGCTTGAAAATCTTGGTCTATTAGACATGAAAAGGGCAGCAAAACTATCTGGCTCTGGCTTTTATATATTTAAAGGAGAGCTTGCTGCTTTAGAAAGAGCATTAATTCAGTATATGATAGATTTTCATGTAAAAAATGGATTTACAGAGATAAATCCTCCGCAATTAGTGAATTCAAATGTAATGTTTGGCACGGGAAATTTACCTAAATTTGAGCAGGATTTATATAAGACAAAAGAGGGCCTGTATCTTATTCCAACTGCGGAAGTTCCAGTTACAAATCTTTATTCTTATGAAGTATTAGATGAAAATTCTCTGCCAAGGAAATTAGTTGCTTTTACTCAATGCTACAGAACCGAAGCCGGGAAGCACGGAGCTGAAACTCCCGGCATATACAGATTGCACCAATTTGAAAAAGTTGAAATAGTATATATTTGTAAGCCAGAGGATTCATTAGCTTTGCATGAAGAAATGACATCATATGCGGAAAAGCTTTTAAAAGAACTAAAAATACCTTATAGAATAATGCTTCTCGCAACCCAAGATGCAGGTTTTGCATCTGCAAAAACATATGATTTAGAAGTTTGGAGCCCATATTTAAAAAAATACCTTGAAACTTCTTCATGCACAAACTGCCTTGATTTTCAAGCAAGAAGAATGAACACAAAATACTTGGAGAACAAAACAGGAGAAAGAAGATTTGTTCATACTCTTAATGGAAGCGGTCTGGCAACTCCAAGGCTTTTAATTGCCCTAATTGAGAATTACCAGCAAAAAGACGGCTCTGTTAAGATTCCTAAAGTTCTTATTCCTTACATGCGCGGCAAGAAAATTATTGCGATAAAGAATAACAAAAGATAAAAAGTCATTAAATATAAATTTCTTATGAACGCAAGGTCATTTCTTGAATTAGAGGTAATGTCAAAACCACTTGAACACATCCCTAATTTTGAAAACTCAATCATTCTTGGAACAGAGCATGAATTAGGCATGGCGATAGGTAATTGCTGGGATTTAGAGAAAAAAGAAATCTCGCTTACTTTGCCTGGATTTGTTTCAAACGGAGGCAGAATTTACATGGATTGCAGTCATATAGAGATATGCACTCCTGAAACCAGGAATCCGTTTCAAACATTAGTTTATGAAAAAGCAATGGAGCTTTTATGCTTAAAAGGCGAATATGTATCACGAATTTATAAAAACAATGTTGATAATAATGGAAATACCTGGGGCGCGCATGAGAATTATTTCACTTCACTTAAAGATGCAGAACTTTATGGGCTGATTCCTTTTTTTGTAACCAGGCAGATAATGACAGGAGCAGGCAGGCAGAATGGAGGATTTCATATCTCGCAAAGGGCTTCTTTTATATGCCAAAACATTAGTCATAATACAATTCAAGCCAGAGGCATAATTTGTATAAGACAGGAAGAAGAATATAAAGGTAGAAGAAGAATTCATATTATAGTAAACGAAGGGAATATGTGCGAAGGAGCAATCCTTCTTAAGTTAGGGACGGCAAGGCTGATGTTTGAGCTTGCAGAGCAGAAAAAACTCCCTAAAAAATTAGCGGAATATGATTTAAGTTCTGCAGTTGAGGATATTCGCAGGATTTCAGAATCAACATCAAATTGGCAGTTGTCCGGAATAAAAATGAAAGCAACAGAACTTCAATACTTATGTTACGAAGCCTGTAATAAGCATTATAAAGGAAGGGATGAAGGAACTGATATTGTCCTTAAGTTATGGTCTGATACTCTGGAAAAACTTGAAAGAGATCCGAGAGAGCTTTTTGGAAGGCTAGATTGGGTAACGAAAAAACTTATTTTTGATTCATTGCAGGAAGAAGGTGAAATCAAAGAAGAAAGTTTAAAATGTCATGACATTGAATATCACAATATTTCAAGGGAGGAAGGGCTTTTTTTCTTATGGCAGAAAGCAGGTAAAATAGAAAAATATTTTTCAGATAAATTAATTGAAAGGGCAATGTACAAACCGCCAAGAGATACGCGCGCTTTCTTCAGAGGGAATCTAATCAAAAAATTAAATGGAAAACCACGCAGATATCAAAGAAGCATTGATTGGCATGTGGTCTATAAGGGTGCAGTGATAGAAACTGACCTTTCAGACCCATATAATTCTTATGAGCATCTTAACAACAAGGAAATAAATAATGAATAGTTGATTATCTTCCTAGTCTTTCAAATATCGCCAAGATTGCTCCAAGCAGCGCTAATACAACAACAATCCATCCCGCGCTTACTGTTATAACTTCAGGCAGTTTAGGAATTACTAATGTTTTAGCAATCATTCCAAATCCGACTGCTAAAGCAACTAAAAGTCCAGTAAGCCAAGCAACAACTCCAACAATAGATGAAAGTGCGCTGCTGACTTCCTTGGCAGTTTTATTAACTTTTGCCATTTTTCACCTCCCTATTAGCTGGAAAAACGCATTAATAAATCTTCCCTCTGAAGTATTGAAAAAGACAACACATGCTTATATAAAATCCAGGCTTAAGAAATACAAGAGGAGGCGAAGGTAAATAATGCCACAAACATGCCACAATGGTTTTTATGACACAAGAGGTCCCAGTCTAGGAAGTGATCAAAGTCGGTTAAAATATCAAGCTAGAAGTTCTAATTTGGAAGAAGAAATAACTAGATCTCATGAATTGCTGGCAAACATGGACAGAATCATTGCTGGAATGAAAACCCTGGAAGAAGAGGTTAAAGAAAATATACACTAAGCCCTTTCAACAACAAGAGAATTTTTAGCATCAGAGATTACCACCTTATTTGGCACTGATCTTTTTATAGCAGAATCTAAAGTAGCAATATACGCCCCTTTTTTTCCAAGCTGAATTAGGCCTTTATCCACATTCTTATTGCCAAGCTTTATTTTTTTTATTTTCTCAGAATTAAATTTCTTTAAGGCCAGGTCTATTGCAACTCTGTCATCATGGGGAACTTTTAATCTTAAATCCTTTAATTCCTGGAATATCTCTTTGGGCAGAACTACTTTAAATCCCAATGATTCCAGCTCGTTTATATAATTAATTTTTCTTTTAACGCATGAAATAATAAAATTGCTGTCAAGCAAGACTTCCATATGACAAATAATAAAAGCAAGTATTTTAATCTTTTTATTATTGTTTTTCTCTCACAGATGTAATCTAATTATGAATAGTGTAAGAATAACTTTTAAATATCGTTTATCCTTAAGAAAATAGATAAAAAATGGAAGAGGCAGAGCACATTCTTGAAGTTTTGGAAGCGACAAAAGAAGGTATAAGAGACTTTGATGCAATAAGACTAAGGGAATTATCAAATCAGACAATTCATTCGGCATCAATTTACCAGGACTCTGGCAGCATAACACTTGCGGTAATAATTTACACTTTAAGTAAATTAATTGAAAGAAGCGACTATAAAAAAATAAAGTCTTGGTCTGCATTCACAAAAAAACTTAATTCTTACTTTGATTTAGCTATTTTGGCTTTAAGGGAGGATAAACATGAAAAATATGAAGCTTATTTACAAAATATAGGAAAATCTCTTTCAGGAGTTTCTCCTAATCTTAAATCATATATTCAGGATGTCTTAAGAAAATCCTCAATTTCAAAAGCATCTAAGATTTATGAGCATGGGATTTCTATGGGGCAGACAGCCAAACTTCTTGGCATTACCCAATGGGAGCTTTCAGAATATACCGGACAAAAGTCTATCCCAGATATAGAATATAATATCTCTCTTGATGTTAAAAAAAGAGCTAAAATGGCTCTGGAGTTTTTCTCATGAGAAAAATTATAATTATTAATGCGTCAGATAGAAAAAATTATAGTTTAAGAGAAAAAAAAGATACCGTAATTCTATTGAAAATAAAAGAATTAGAAAGATTAAATCTGCCAAATAAGGACAAAGAAACAGTCAGATTAATTAAAACACAGCTTAGAAAAGATTGGAGAACCCCTTTGATATTATGCTTTAACAAGTTAATTAGGAGATATAAAAAATGAAAATTATAAAAATAAATAAAGAAACGGCTTCAGTTGAAGCCCAATTAAAAGGCAACAGAACTGCAGTCCCCCCAGACTATAGAAAAGACACGCATAATAATTATTTAAATCTTTCTATTAATACGCAGAGAACGCCCAAGACGCCTAATTGGAAGGGCAGTAGTCTAATAAACTGTGTCTACCCCAGACCTCTGGGTTCAATTCCCGGCTGTGACGCACTCTGCTTCATTGCAATAATGGAGAAAATCCTATGAAAGTCCTTATTTTTGATTCAGGCACTTTAATTAATTTATCAATGAATGGGCTTTTAGATATTTTAGAAAAATTAAAAACCGGCTTTCAAGGAAAATTTGTTATAACAAAAGCAGTAAAATATGAAATAATTGACAGACCCTTGGGAATTGAAAGATTTGAGCTTGGCGCATTAAGAATACGTGCTCTTTTGGATTCAGGGATTTTAGAGATGTCATCCTCTCTTGTTGCGGATTCTCATCTTGAAAAAGAAACGCAAAGAATATTAGATTTAGGAAATCATTACCTTCAAGCAAGAGGAAAATGGATTTCCTTAATGAATGAAGCTGAAGCGTCATGCCTTGCCTTAAGTTCTGAACTTTCAAGAAGAGGAATAGAAAATATTATTGCAATAGATGAAAGGACTACAAGAGTCTTAGGTGAGAATCCGGATAATCTCCAGCAATTAATGTCGGATAAATTACATCAAAGAGTTGAAATTTTAGGCAATATAACGCCATTTTCTATATACAAATTCATCCGCTCTTCTGAATTAGTTTATGTTGCATATAAAAAAGATATTATTAATTTAAAAGGAGATAAAGTTTTGGAAGCTCTGCTTTACGCAACAAAATTCAAAGGCTCTGCCATAAGCTTTGAAGAAATTAATATTTTAAAGAAGTTTTAGCTTGTATTTCTGAAATATAGTGCTGTATATTTTCTCATATTCTGCATTAATCCAATATCATCTGAATCTAGCTCTCCAGGCTCATAGCCTGGAGTTATCTCGAAATCAAGCCCTGTAAAAACCGGTCTGTCTAATGAATCATATTCAGTATTCAACCTAAATGAAGCAGACTTCATACACTTGCCTCTTATAACCCCTTCTGCTTCTATATCCCCGGGTTTAATTATTACATCATGAATACTTTCATACCTTTTTCCTTCTAATATTGTGCCGTAACGTATATTTTTTCTCAAAGACAAAGAAATGGAAATTTTACCAGCCTCCTCTTCCCCTATTTGCGTAACGCAATATCTCATTAAATCTTCTAACTCATTCTTAGCAATTGGTCTAGAAAAATTTATCCTTGTTTCTAATTCCCTTTCAGTTAAGTCTCTTTCTTCCATATACTTTATAATTTTTTGTAATAAACACTATTTAAACTGATATGTTTTATAAAACATAAATGGACCTGGAGGGAATTGAACCCCCATCTTCTGCTTGCTCCAATAAACTCTGGAGGCAGAAATTCTGAGCCGTTGAAATACAGGTCCTTGCCATTATTATACCTATTTTTCTCTTTTAAAAACCTTTTATTCAGCTCTTTAAACCAGCCTTAAAGATTTGCGAGCAAATCTTTATAAACAAAATCTTCTTCTAAACAATATGCCAAAAAAGAGTGAAAAAACTGCTAGTAATGAGATTAAAGAGCCTAAAAAATCATCTTTGGAAAATTTTGAGAACTTGCAGGCAAAGATTTTAGAAAACCTGGTGCAATTGCAAAAAGTTCATACAGACTTGGCAGAAAAATTTGACTCTCTTTCAAAGCAAATCTCAAGTCTTCTAAGTTTATTTGAAATGACGGCCCGCTCTTTCTCCCAAAATCCTGCCAATCAAGTCTTAGAAAAAGACAAGGAATTTCTTGATAAGATAGATAAACTCCTAGACCAAAATAAAACAATTGCAAGAGGCCTTACACTAATGGAGGAAAAATTAAGAGAAAAGGTTTATGGAGCAGGAGGTCTCCGCTTCCCCCCTATGCAATCCAATGAAAAAAGAGAAAATAATAGATACCAAGAATCATTAAAAAAACCCCTTCCTAAGTTTTAACATGGATAAACAAGAAGAAATTAGGTCTTCATTTCTCCAGCTTTTTGTTAGAGAGCTAATAAGAAATGTTCCAATTGGTGATTCCGGATTTTCAGAAAATGAGCAGGCTCTTTTTTTACCCATGATTACATTAAAAAAGATTAAACCATCACATGTATTTAATTTACCACAAGAAATAGCTCAAAAAAATCTTTTACACCCTGCTTTTTCTTCTCTTGTAACAAAACCGCGCCCGATAGCACAGATTCAACAAGGAACCCAAAAATTGGCGCCCCCAAGAAAAATTCTTACCCCAATCCAAACAGGAACAAGCCCGCAGTTAGTCCAGAGTATTAAGACTTTTCAGCCCGTCCAACCTTTTTCAATACAAACTCCTGAAAAAATCATTATTCAGGCATTATTAAAATTAAACCCATTATTGGCAGATGTCTCAATTCAAACCGTTGAATGCCCTGGCCCGGGAAAGCCAGTCTTGGTTTACAAATACGGAGTAATTCAAACAACAAATTTAATTCTGACTTCAGATGAAATCAATAAAATAATGGCGGAAATCTCTGAAAAAACAAGAATTCCATTAATTTCAGGAATTTTTAAGGCAGCTTGGGACAATTACATAGTTACTGCTGTAAGATCTGAATTTGTAGGAACAAGATTTGTGATACAAAAAAAAGCTCCTCAAGAAATCCAGCCAGGAGTCAAGATAAGTCAAACTCCTTTGCCTCCAAAACTCCCGCAAACAAACTTCCCTAATTTCTAATTAATTATAGCAACAGACTCAAATAATTGAGCAGTTTGTCTGTTGCTATATTCGGAGAACATAAAAGTAACGTTCAATTATTTATGTTCTACATTATATTAAAGTTTAATGTACTTATCAACAAATTAATAAATCCTTTTAATTCCTAGATTTAATGGAAAAAGAGCTTCTTAAATTATATGAAGAAAGAAAGCAGGCTATTAAAGACAGGCTAAATTCTTTTAGGAGTTTAAATGAGAATTCCTGTTTTCAAGAGCTCTTATTTTGCACTCTAACTCCCCAAAGTAATGCAAAGAGATGCTGGCAGGCAGTAGAAGAAATAAAATCCTCCGGAATCAAAAATCAAAAACAGATAGCCAAAATCCTGAAAACTAAGGCCAGATTTCATAATAATAAATCAAAATATATTATTCATAACTTAAAGAATTGGGATAAAATTAAATCTCAATTAAATAATAAAAATAGAGTTGAGCTTAGAAATTATCTTGCGCAGGAGATAAAAGGCTACGGCTTAAAAGAAGCGTCTCATTTCCTCAGAAATATAGGAAAATCTGACAATAAAATTGCAATTCTTGACAGGCACATTTTAAGAAACCTAAAATTATTAGGCATTATAAAAAATGAGAAAATAAAAAGCAAAAAAGAATATCTTGAAATAGAGCAAAAATTCCTTGATTTTTCCAAATTAATTAAAATTCCAGTGGATGAGCTGGATTTGCTCTTTTGGAGCATGGAAAACGGAGAAATTTTCAAATGAAAATTTCTCTGATAGTATCCCCCGTCCTGACCATTCCTTCATTTATAACCTTGGCATACCATCCTCTTCTTCCCTCCAGAGTCTTAATAAAATCAGTAATTTTATTCTGCCCAACATAAGGCAAAACTCTCAAAACCTTGCAAGGCTTACATATTTCAGATATTTTTATTACTGCTTCTCCAACACTATATCTTTTTCCAATCAAAAATTCAGAATACGGAATTCCATGAGTGGTAATATTTTCCCCTAAATCCCCTGGTTTTACTGGCCATCTTTCTTCTTCCAATTGTTTTAGAGTCTCAAAAGGCATAATAAGAACAGCTCTGTCTAAAGTCCCAAGTTTCCAAGTACTCCTAAAGTGATTATAGTCTCCATCTACTCCATTGATAGATAAATAAGCCTCTTTAACTGATATTTTAGGGATTCCTCCCTCATCTTCTGTTTTTGGTTTTATGTTTATCTGATAAATTCTTCCTTCCATCCAAAATGTCTAGCTAAATTATTAATAAATACTTATATTCTCTAGCAACACATTTAAATAAAATCTCTTCCAATAGAAGATATGAAAAAAGTCGTGATAAGTCTCGGGGGTTCTTTAATTATACCAGACAGAGTAAATTATTATTTTCTGGAAAAATTCAAAAAAACTTTAAGGAAGCATTATTCTCATTACAAATTTGTTGTGGTGTGCGGCGGAGGAGATATAGCAAGAAAATATATTTCAGCTTTAAAAAATGAAAATAAAAGCCAAAAAGAAATATCTTTTGTGGGAATTAGAGCAACGAGAATGAACGCTCTTTTCATGATGCAGTTTTTTGGCAAAGATGCAAATTCTGAACTTCCAAGAGACATGCATCAAGTAAAAGAAATGCTTGAGAAGAATAATGTTGTCTTCTGCGGGGCATTAAGATATGCGGAGCATGAAACATCAGACGGCACAGCAGCAAAATTAGCTAATTTTTTAAAAACAGATTTTATTAACTTAACAAATGTACCCGGATTATACTCTGAAAATCCCTTAACAAACAAAAAAGCAAAATTCATTCCATATGAAAGCTGGAAAGATTTTGAAAAAAGAGCTTTAAAGATAAAGTTCAAGGCAGGCCAGCATTTTGTTCTTGATCAAGAAGCTGCAGTTTTGATAAGAAAATATAAGATCAAAACTTATATAATAGGCCAAAAGTTAGTAAATCTGGATAAAATTCTTCACAATAGAAAATATACCGGGACATTGATTGCTAATTGATAGAAATATTAAATGGTATGCTTGCATCATATTATGAATTAAAATGTATCTTTAAATACACACTTTCATGATTATTAGTATGATAATCATAAATACAAACAGCGTAGAAAAAGCCAAACAGCTTATTAAAACAGCTAAAATAGAAAAAAAGCCGGTTATAATAAAGGCGCAAGATGAGAATTTCAATAGGAAAATTCTGGAATATGGTAAATTTGACATTTTGCTCTTTGAATTAAAAGACTTAGTAAAATTAAAAGATTCTTTAAAAAATATTAATTCCGGAATAAATCATGTTTTAGCAAACATTGCAGCTAAAGATAACATTGTATTTAGCTATGATTTATCAGAATTTCAGAATTTAGATAAAAAAGAAAAAGCAATATTTTTATCAAAATTAAGGCAAAACCTTCAGATTTGCAGGAAAGCAAAAGCCCGCATTGTTTTATTAAATTACAGAGATAAAAGAGAGGCCCGAGCTCTTTTGCTCTCTCTTGGAGCTTCCAGCCAGCAAGCCTCTGAATTTTCAACATAAAACTTATTTAGAAAGAATTATCTTGTTGTAAAAATTCAAAATAAGCTGCCTAAATTATTCCATATAGCTGAATTAGAAAGTTCAAGAGCCGGTAAAATCGGAATGGAAGTTGGTTCTGTAAGAGAAAGGGTAATTATTGCTCTTTTAATTTATAGATATGGAAAAGAAAATATTAATACTAACATTCCGATTATCGAACCGGAAACAGATGTTATGGTAAAAGGTCTTCCTTATTCTATAAAAACAATAACTGGAAATGGCGGAGTTAAAGCAGTTTGGACAGTAGATGCATAAAGTGCTATGAATTTTATTAATAACTATAAACCAAAATGTCATATTCTTTTAATTCAGATAAATTGGGGGTTTAAGAGGGGAGGATTTGCTTTAATTCCTATAGAAGTTCAAGAAAAAGTATTTGCGAAACTTGGCAAAGAAAAATATCTAAAACTTCCAAAAGCAGGCACCAATCCAAGAGGAGTGGAATTTACAAAAGAGGCAATGGAAAATATGTTATCTGATAAAGAGACATTAAAGATAGACATAGACTGGAAGAAAGAGTTATTTGACTACGATACTTACAAAAAATGGGTTGAATACTGGAGGGAAGATTAAGAAAGTCTGGTTTGTGAAATTATTTCTTTTATTCTTTTTTCTGCTAACTTGCAATAATTTTCATCAATATCATAACCGATATAATTTCTATTGGATTTAATAGATGCTATTGCTGTTTGTCCGCTTCCTATAAAAGGATCAAGAATGACATCTCCTTCAAAAGAATATAATTCAATTAATCTTCGCGGCAACTCCTCAGGAAACGGTGCAGGATGGCCTATTTTTTTTGCAGATACGGTGGGGAAAGTCCAGATACTTTTAGTAAATTCCATAAAATCTTTTTTTGTGATGGTATCTTTCTTTTTATCTCTATATCTTGAATAATTGTCTTTTGAAAATATTAGTATATATTCATGAATGTCTCTCAATATTGGATTTTTAGCACTCTGCCAACTTCCCCAAGCTGTAGAGGTACCAGCGCTTGAAGATTTGTCCCATATTATTTCACCTCTCATTAAAAACCCCAACTCTGACATTATTTGAATAATGTGAGAATGAAGAGGCAAATAGGGTTTTCTGCCTAAGTTAGCTATGTTAATGCAAACTCTCCCTCCCGTTACTAAAACTCTTTTTACCTCTCTAAAAATATTTTTTAATAAATTTATATATTCCTCTAAGCTCAAGTCTTCGTCATATTCTTTGCCAACATTATAAGGCGGGGAGGTTATCATTAAATGAATTGAATTATTGGGAAGCTCTTTCATATTTTCACTTGAAGAGCAAATTATCTTATTCAAGAATTGTTGTGGTATCTGGTTTTCCTTTTCAAAATTATCAGCCCCATTTCCATTAGAATTCAAATTTTTATACATTTTTCTATTATAAAACTGTGAAGAGTCATGATTTAATCTTATAGATACTCCGAAAGAACTTGTCTGTGTTCCATTTGCCATCTTACTTGTTCCTCCAATTAATCTCTCTTTGTCCCATCAAAAAACTTATGTTTTATTATTTAAATATCTTGCCTAATAGTTAATAAATTTTATTTCTAATTTATTTTGTATAACGATGCAAAATAAACGACAAGCTTATAACCCCATTTTCATTAAAAAGCTGATGGAAAAAATCAATGATAAAATCCAAGAAATTATAGAGTCTTTATCTCCTTTAGAAAGGAAAATAATTCCTTTTTTGAATTCAAAGAATATTAAGGAAATAGAGAGAAAATCTCAACTGGATGAAGTTTCAGCAATAAGAGCGCTAAGATTTCTTGAAAATAAAGGAATTGTAAAAATAAATGTATCTGAGAAAATAATAATAGAGCCGGGAACAAACGGGATTTATTATAAAAAACATCATCTTCCGGAAAGAAATCTTTTAATTTTGTTGGAATTAAATAACCATATCACAATTGAAGAAGCTAAAAGGCTTTCAAAACTTTCAGAAAATGAGTTTAAGGCCGCCTTGGGAGTATTAAAAGACAAAGCGTTAATTTCGTTAAGTAACGGGAAAATAAATCTGCGCGCAAATAAAGAAGAAATAATAAAAAAATCTTTTGAAGAGCAGCTTTTGGAAATTCTGCCTATTGAGCTTGAAAAATTAAATGAAGAAATGAAGTTTGCGCTGAATTCTTTAAAAAAAAGAAAGGATATTGTAGAAATTAAGCATGAAAAATCAACAACTTTTGAATTAACTTCTATTGGATGGCAATTAGAGGGAAAAAGCATAAACCTGGATTTAATAGAAGAAGTAACTCCTAAGTTAATTGCCGAAGGGATGAAAAATAAGAAATTCAGAAAATATGATATTTTTTCTCCTGTGCCGAGAATTTATGGAGGTAAAAGGCATTTTGTCAATCAAAGTATTGGATATGCTAAGCAAATCTGGCTTGAACTAGGATTCCAAGAAATGTCCGGACCATTAACAGATTCTTCTTTCTGGATTTTTGATGCCCTCTTTACTCCGCAGGATCATCCTGCAAGAGAGTTGCAAGATACCTTTTTCATAAAAGATTTTTCTTCTGTTCTTCCAGATAAAAAGATTGTAGAAAATGTAAAAAAATCTCATGAGCTGGGAGTTGCAGGAAGTAAGGGGTGGAATTATTCCTGGCAGGAAAAAGAGGCTAAAAAAACTGCTTTAAGAACTCACACAACTTCTCTGTCTGCAAGAACATTGGCTAAATTAAGCTTGAAAGAGCTGCCGGCAAAATATTTTGCCATTGGCAAAGTATTCAGAAATGAAACTATAGATTCAAGTCATTTATTTGAATTCTATCAGTCAGAAGGCATAGTTATTGATAAGAATGCGAATTTTAGCCATCTATTAGGCTACTTAAAAGCTTTCCTTAATAAAATGGGTTTTAAAAAGGTCAGATTTAGACCTCACTTCTTTCCCTACACTGAACCTAGCGCAGAAGCAGATATTTATGACGAAAAAACTGGAAAATGGACGGAAATCTTGGGCGCAGGCATGCTTCGCCCAGAAGTTGTTGTTCCTTTATTTGGCAAATATCTGCCTGTTTTAGCCTGGGGAATGGGAGTTGACAGAATGATAAAAGAAAATTATGATATTAAAGATCTAAGAGAAATTTACTCAAATAATCTGAAAGATTTAAGAGAAAAGAGGTTCTGGATAAAATGAAAATAGGAGATATTATATTTTGGCTTATTATAGCAATCCTAATAATTTCAGGATTATACGCCTTATTTAGATAAAATGAGAATAAAAATAGAAGATATAATATTCTGGATTATTATTTTAATAATTATAGCAATAGCTGCCTGGCTTTTAAGTGGCTCGCCTCCAGAAGTAAATGCTTTAATATCAATTGCGTTGTTTGTGGCTGCATCTGAGATGCTTTTATGGAAAGTATTATTTTTAGCAGAGAAAAAAACAGAAATTGGTTTTATAAAGGTTAAAAAAGACCTTAAAATTATGAAATATGAGCTAAACACTATAAAAGAAAGTCTTAATCTACTTAAAAAATCCATTAAGAAATAAAATGACTTTAATAAACATAAACAGGAGAGAAATAGAAAAGATATGCGGAAATTCAGGCGATGATGAATTAGAAAAATTTATAAATTTATTTGGAACAAATGTTGAAGATATAAAAGAAGACGAGATAATTCTTGAAATTGCCCCAAACAGGCCTGATTTATTGTCTTCACAAGGCTTTCTCAGAGCCATAAAGGCGTTTTCAGGCAAAGAGCCGGGCTTGAAAAAATATACTATTAACAAGCCTGAAAAAGATTTTAAAATTAAAATAGACTCTTCAGTATCTGAAGTTAGGCCTTTTACGACATGCGCCATTGTGAAAAATCTGTTTTTTGACGATGAAAAAATAAAAACAATTATTGACCTGCAGGAAAAGCTGCATTCTACTATCGGGAGAAACAGAAAAAAATCTGCAATTGGAGTTTACCCTTTGGAGAAAATTAAACTGCCTATAACTTACACTGCTAAAAAACCTGATGAAATAAAGTTTATTCCTTTGGGATACGATAATGAGATGACTGCTAATGAAATTCTGCAAAGACACCCAACAGGCAGAGAATATGCGCATTTATTGCAAAAACATAAAAAATTCCCGGTATTTATAGATGCAAATAAAAAAATACTCTCAATGCCCCCAATAATAAACAGCCATGACACAGGAAAGATTACTGAAAATACGAGAGAAGTCTTTATAGAATGCTCTGGTTTTGACTTTGAAGTGTTAAAAAAAACATTAAACATAATTGTTTCAACTTTAATTGACATGGGCGGAAGAGCTTACTCTATGGAGCTGAATTATAATGGGAAAAAGGCAATTACGCCAGATTTTTCGTATGAAAAATTCAAAATAAATATTGAGAATGTGAACTCTCTTCTTGGTTTGAATTTGAAAGAAAAAGAAATTGAGAGATTACTCTTAAAAATGGGATATGATTATAAAAAAAGCAGAATTAAAATTCCTCCATGGAGAACAGATATATTACATGAGGTTGATATTATTGAAGACTTAGCAATAGCTTATGGCTATAACAACTTTCAGCCGGAAATACCGCAGATTTCAACAATTGCATATCAAAATCCAGAGAGCAAAATAAAAAATAAGATAGCTGAAATTCTTTCTGGAATTGGGCTGACTGAAGTATCAACTTACCATCTTATAAAAGAGGAAGAAGCAAAATTAATGAAAATTCAGGATAAAAAAGAAGTTGAGAATTCAAAAACAGAATATAAAATTTTAAGGCCAAATCTGCTTATACCTGCTTTAAGAATATTATCCGAAAATAATGATGCCGAATACCCCCATAAAATTTTTGAGTTGGGGGCAGTTTTTTCCAATGAGAAAAAAAATAGAAAAAACTATGAATCCGGAATAGCTGAATCAGAGCATTTGATTATAGCAATTTCTCCCGCAAACTTTACCGAAATGAAGCAAATTTTTAATTATTTGATAAAAATGCTCGGGATTAATTATGAACTGCAGGAATTTTATAAAGAAGGATTGATAAGGGGGAGAATCGCCTCTATAAATCTAAATAAGAATAATGTGGGATACCTCGGAGAACTGCATCCAGAAACATTAAAATCATTCGGCATAAAAATGCCAGTTTCAGTTATTGAAATCTCCCTGAATGAAATTTTTAATTTGCTGAAATAAGCTCAAAAATCTATCAGCCGAAATAGGCTCTCTCCTTTTTAACAACGACTCCGTTAGGGCGCTTCATATCTTCAAAAATCTTTCTGAAATCAGGTTTTAATGATGTCCAAGTATTATATATTTTCTTTATCATTTCTGCTTCTTTTTTCTCTGAATAATCTATTTCCAAATCTAAGGAAAGTATGCTTAATGCACCAAGAGTTGAATATATTTTTTCAATATGCTTTCTATCATCAGGGCTAATTGACCTTACATATCCCGCATATATCCTTGGCGCATTCATAGGATTAAGAAGAAACTCTGCAAAACTCAACGAATTTATAATCTTCTCCATCATGATCTTTCTTATAATTTTAAGCAGAGCATCTGTGTTTTTATCTATTTTTTCAATTTCAAAATCTTCATTCAACTCCTTAAAACTTGGCAGAGCATACTTTTTTGCTAGTGCATTATAATTATGCTTCAAATCTTTCAATTCCATTATAAGATGCATAAAATCTCTTTTATATATTTATTGTTAGACAGATTCCAAGGTGTATCACTTTTGACACAAGCCTCTACCGAGATTTGAACTCGGGGCCTTTACCTTACCAAGGTAACGCTCTAACCAGCTGAGCTATAGAGGCATAATTTGAACTAAAAAGTTCAATACTTCTATAAGATAAAAAGAAGGTATAAAAAACTATTCTATGCTTTTGTTAAAAT
Source organism: Candidatus Woesearchaeota archaeon (assembly GCA_964545215.1). GTDB lineage: Archaea > Nanobdellota > Nanobdellia > Pacearchaeales > GW2011-AR1 > VGKP01. The sequence continues at coordinate 1,863 of CAZJEV010000003.1, read as the reverse complement.
CGGGCAGCCACTCACTCTTAATTGCACTCATTGTAAAACTTCCGACATTCTCAGCAATTCCGAAAAGCCAATCATAATATAAATTTGCAAATCTTCTTGCTTCTTCTTTTTCCTTCAAATGCAGATTTTCGTTGCTTATAATAAACAAGGCCCCGATAAACAAAAATATTGCTATTATGAATAAAATTCTCATTCTTCTGAATTGCTTTTATTTAACTCCCAATCCTGATGGATTACATAATTAGATACATGAAATGCAGTCTTGAATACATTTCCAAGCCAAGAAAAATAAACCTTTCCTGCATAAACAACTCCGTCAAAGCTAGTCAAATCAACATCTTGCTGAGAATAGACCTGTGATACAGAAACAAAAAGAAATATTAAAAACAACGCGGCAATTAATAATCCAACCTTATGCCTTATCTCCTTGAATTTAAATAAAATAACCAAAACTATCAAAATTACTACAATCCAAATCCACAATGCCATTTTTCACCTCTTATATATAAAATTAATTATTCTATAAAAACCTTTCCATATGATTTTAACTTAAAGAATTTGTTTTATCTTTAACATCTAACTCAAAAATAGGTAAACTTTAAAACCCGCAACCATTAAATTCCAGTATAGCCCCTTCGTCCAGCTGGTTAAAGATACGGGACTCTGGCTCCCGAGACCCAGGTTCGAATCCTGGAGGGGCTATTACCCACTAAAATAAGAGATGAAAAAACTATTCAAATTTAAATATTCCAAATTATTTCTTTTGTTAATATCAATTATCTTAGCTTACATCATATTTTCTCAAGAATCTATTCAGAATTATCTTTCAAACATAGGAAATTTAGGTTATCTGGGTATCTTTATTGCCGGTCTTTTATTTTCTTTCGGATTTACAACTCCTTTTGCAATAGCTCTTTTCATTACCATTCCAGTTCAAAATATCATGAGCTTTGCAATAATAGCGGGCTTTGCAGCTATGCTTTCAGACCTTTTCATTTTCAGACTAATTAAAATATCATTTATGGATGAATTTAATGAACTACAAAAAACTTCATCTTTTAAAACAATCAGCGATTTAATCAAAAGTAATATTAAATTAAAAATAAGAAATTATCTCCTTTTCTTTTTAGCAGGCATAATTATTGCTTCTCCTCTTCCGGATGAACTCGGAATTACCATGCTGGCTGGCTTAACTCACATTAAGACCAGAATTTTAATGTTGATTAGTTTTATTTGTAATACTTTTGGAATTCTAATAATCCTGTTTGCGGCTTCTCTCTGATAAAAAATAAAAAACACAATCCTTTTAAATCATTGTTTCCTAGATTTAATATGGCGGAAAAGCAGATAGGTGTTGTTTCAGATTATTTTGCGCATGTCAATGCGATTGCTGTTAAACTAACAGCCACATTAAAAGTAGGCGACACTATTAAAATTAAAGGTGGGGAAACTGATTTTGAGCAAAAGGTTGAAAGCATGCAGATAGACCATAAGCCAGTTGCATCAGCAAAAAAAGGAGATGAAATCGGCATTCTTGTGAAAGAAAAAGCAAGAAAAGGCTATAAAGTTTTCAAAAAATAGTTTATATACCATTAATAATATCAAATCTTTCATCTAATGGAAGTTTAGTCTGTCTGCCAGCCATCTTTAATATTCTTGCACATTTTCTTGCTGATTCATAATTTTACTTATTGGTGGCTTCTTTTATAATATCAACCTCTGCAATAAAAGTTAATCCCATGTGAAGATTCATTGCAATTTGATTTTTTAGGGCATGATAATTATTTTCTAATAAAAGAGCATTGAATCTATCCTGAACATTTTCATACTCTCCTTTACTAAAATTATCCCTTAAAATCACTT
>CAZJEV010000002.1:20542-30945 GCA_964545215.1 Candidatus Woesearchaeota archaeon | reverse complement strand
ATATTATTATAGCGCAAATTACAACAGTTAAAAGGGCAGATGAGGATTTAATTTTCTTAACTAAAAAAGATTTTGAAGCTGGTTTCTTGAAACAAGATAGTTTCATAATGCCTTCAATTATTTCTACTGCTGAAAGTTCAACGGTTGCTTATAAAATTGGAAAGGTCAGGCAGGAGAAAATAAAAGAAGTTGAAAAGAAGCTTTGTGAAATATTTACAAGGTAGGGGAGATGAAGCTAATAGTTTTGGTTTTAAGGGCATAGAAGTAATATTCATTCTCAAAAGATGAACAAGTAGATTTATATATATATTCTATAAAAAGGTATGAAGAAAGCGCTTGTTATATCTTTTATTGTTGTACTTTTGTTGAGTTTGGTTTCTGGTGTTCGACTAACAAAAAAGTATCCGGGAACTACTGTAACTTCAGAATTTGAAGAAAAAGAACTTCTTTTTGTAAAAGGCTGGAATTTAGTGCAAGGTGTTTTAAGTCCAGATTGGATTCAGACTAATCGTGAGAGTATAAAGGCAATTTATGCTTTTAATCCTATTACAAAAGAGTATGTGAGATTTTATCCTAATCCTGAGGATAATAAAATAGGAGGGTCAAATTATCAGTGGGAATCTCTTGCAAGTATTGGGGCGTTATGGATATATTCAGACAAAGAATTTTCATCTAAGTATTGGAAGTTTAGTGATTTCCCTTTAGATTCTACAACATTGTTTGCTGGATGGAATTTTGTTTCTATAACTGATGAGATGACTGGAAAATATCTTCAAGATATTAAAGGTTCATGCGATATTACTAAAGTAGTGGCATGGTTGCCAAATACTCAAGAATGGGATAGCAAATCAGGTTTTCTAAATCTTTATTTCAATGATAGAAGTTTAGAGGGCAAGGGAATTGTAGTAAAAGTTTCAAGTGATTGCAAACTTGGAAGCTCCGACTTGACTCCTCCGGCAATACCTGGCTTGCCTGGAGATGGAACCTCTGAAAAATCCTGCACCGATAGTGATGGAGGGTTGAATTACAATATTAAGGGTATTGCTAGCGATTCGCGAGCAGAGAGATTAGAAGATTTCTGTGTGGATTCAACAAAATTAAATGAAGCTATTTGCAATGTAGACAATCTTGCGGCAAATGCCGAATATAACTGCCCTAAAGGATGTAAAGATGGAGCATGTATAAGATGATAAACAAAAAAGGAATGTCAGCTTGGATTTGGATTTTAATAATTGTAATTCTTATTGTGATTGGAATTATTGTTTATGTTTTTGTAAGCGGAGATGGAAGTGCTGGCGGGATAGTTGGGAATGGAATTCCAGAGCCTCCGGCATTGCCTTCTGAATAGATTCAGCTATATATATCCGAATTTTCTTTCATATTCTTTATGACTAATAAAATCTACAATAACTGCAATAAGCTCTATTTTACTTTGAGAAATAATGGAATAAACTAATCTCCAACCGTCAGGCAGAGGATACCATAGAAGATTGTCTATATTGTATTTTTTAATATATTCTTTTGGAATTAACTTTTTTTTATTCTCTTTCCGTAAAAAGCATTTTCTTTAAAGTCATTTATTGCTTTTTGAATGGCTTTTTTCAGCCAATTTCCTTCAATCAGGGAATTAAACTCCATCTCTCTTTTATCATCAGCAAAAATAACGCTGTTTGCCGGCTTACTGAAACTCATTATTTTAATATCTTTTCTTATTTATAAATCTCTTTGCGAGTTCTGGACTCCATATGTAAATAATATATCCATTTTTATCTGCTCCTATTTTATTGTTATCCCATAAATATTGCAAGATAACATTAAATGTTCCCCACATCATTTTTTTAGGCAATTTCTGCAAAAGCTCTGTCTTTTTGAAATCACCTGAATGCTCTTTTATAAATCTCTCTACCATCATTACAGTTTCAAGCCTTGGGCTTCTATTTATTATATTTTCAATATTAAATCTTAATTCTTTTTGCTCTTCCATGTATCTATTGATAATATTATCATATGATACTATATAAATGCTTTTGTTTTTTGGCGATTTTGTAGTATCATCCTATTATTTTAGCTAAGAGTCTATCCGCAAAGGCTGACAAAAAGATAAGGAATCCCGAAGATAAATTAAGCGAAGTTTATCCTATCAGGATAGGCTCTAAATTTATAGCATTTAAAGAGCAGTTTATTACTTTTTAAAGTAACGATAGTTATTTAAATAAGTAATGTTTAGTTTTGTTATGATAACAAATGAGAAAATAGACCTTTTAAATGTGTGGAGAAAAGACTTATTTAACGAGCTAAGCATCTCAGAAATTATGAAACTTTCAGGAAAAAAGACGAAAACATGGGTTTTTAATAGTTTAAGATACCTTGTTGATAGAGAAATCTTAAATTCTAAAAGGAAGGGAAATATGAATATTTACAATGTAAATATGGAGAATCCCATGGCTATACAATTAGTACATTATTTGGAAATACAGGAGAATATTAACTTTTCAGAAAAGAAACTTGTATCAAATATAATATCTAGTATTCCTATAAAAAATTATTCCCTTATTATTTTTGGCAGTTATGCTGAAGGTAAGCAAACTAAAAAATCTGATTTGGATATTTGTTTTTTAGTAGAAGAAAGAAATACAGAAAAAAAAATGAAGCCTTATATTAATGATATTAAATTATCTACTCCAATAAAGATTGATGATCATTATATTACTTTTGATGAATTTGTTGCGATGTTGTTGCGTAATGAGGAAAATTTAGGAAAGCAGATTTTCAAGAAACATAAGATTTTTTATAATGCAGATATTTATTATAATCTAATAAAAGAGGCGTATAAGCGTGGATTTAGGTAATAAAGAAATTCTATATCTTGATAGAGCAAAAAATGAATTAGATTTAGCTAAAGCAGTATTTAAATTGTCAAATGAGAGCAAAATAAAAATAGAATTTGAATTAAGAGAGGATGCTACTTTTTTCAGCAATGTAATAAGCGGTTCTTATTATTTTATTTTTTATTCTGCTAAGGCTTTTTTGTACAAGAAGGGAATTTTGACTGAGCCTCCCGAAGAACACAAAAAAACTTTGGAAGAATTTGAGAAACTTGCAATTTCTGGAGAAATAGATATGGAATTGCTGAAAATATATCAATCAATTGTTATCAAGGCAGATGAGCTACTTGGAATATTTAGAAAAGAAAAATCAAAAAGAGGAAAGTTTACTTATAGAACTCTGCCTCAAGCAAATTTAGAGCCTGCAAAAGAGAGTTTAGATAATGCTGAAAAATTCTATAAAAATATAAATTTGATGATTAGAAGCAATTAAAATGATGTTCAGAACGCATTTGGCAATCGGGGTATTTTTAGCCTTGTTATTTTTGCCTTTGATAAATAATAAATGGATTTTTATTCTTGTTGTGTTAATATCAGGGTTATTGCCCGATATTGATACAATGCATTCTTATCTTGGAAAGAGATGGTTTTTCAGGCCTTTGCAGTGGTGTGTCAAGCATAGAGATATTTTTCACAGCTTTACTTTTGCAATTATAATTGCTTTGCTCTTTGCTTTTTATATTCCTGTTTTGGCTTTGCCTTTCTTTTTAGGATATGCAGGGCATTTGTTTGCAGATGCTTTGACAAATGAGGGGATAAGAGCCTTCTGGCCTTTAAAAGAAAGAATGCAGTGGAGGATGAGAACTGGCGGGAAGGCGGAAATGATAATATTTTATTTGCTGATAGCAGGAAGCATTTTTTTAATTGTGAGAATGCTGATTTAGTTTTGGCGATTAGGCAGTTATTCCAAATAATTCTCTTTGATTGTTTTGTTGCTGAGTTTGCGAGGTTTTCTTTATGTACACCATCCATAAATTAGAATGTTCTTCCGTATCTTTTCCTGCTAATCTGCTAGGAACTATTCTTATCTCTGATAAGTCTTTTTTTTCATTGTAATATTGGTTTATCACACCATATATTTTTGTATAAGAAATAGGTCCATGAGCTTGAAAGCCTTTGGATAACAAATCTTCTTTTAATGTCATTATTAAAATTAAATATCACAATATAAAAACATATCGTTGATTTAGAATATATTTGTATTTTGAGAAATATATTCTGGAAAGATATAAAATTTATAAAGTCAGGATGTTGAGGAAAAAGATGGCAAAGAGCGAGGAAAAGGAAAAGAGAGCTGATTCTGATAATAAGGAAGAATATAAATTAACTGATATTCCCGGCATTGGGCCCGGAATTGCGGCAAAGCTTGAGGCAGCAGGGGTTTATGATTTAATGGGGTTGGCTGTGATGTCGCCTTCTGTCCTTGCAGAGATTGCCGGAGTTGGAGAGGCGGTTGCGAGGAAGGCAATTCAAGCAGCGAGAGGAATGATGAATCTTGGATTTATGTCAGGAGATGAGTTTGCAAAAAAAAGAGAGGACATAGGATATGTTACAACAGGGAGTGAGAATTTGAATAAACTTCTGGGAGGAAAAGGGGTGGAAACGAGGGCGATAACAGAGGTGTTTGGAGCGTATGGAAGCGGTAAAACACAGTTAGGATTCACACTTGCAGTTAATACGCAACTGCCTAAAGAGCAGGGAGGATTAAACGGAAAGGCTGTTTTTATTGACACAGAAGGAACCTTTGTACCTTCCAGGATAAGGCAGATTTCGGAAGGAATTGGAGCAAATTCGGAAAAGGTTTTAAAAAATATTTTAGTGGCAAGGGCTTTTAATTCGGATCATCAAATTTTATTAATTGACAAAATAAATGAGATGATAAAAGAAGGTGAGCCAATCAAACTTTTAGTTATTGATTCATTGACTGCGCATTTCAGGGCGGAATTTTCAGGGAGAGGAGAATTGGCTGACAGGCAGCAGAAATTAAATAAGTATTTGCATAATTTAATGAGAATGGCAGAGCAGCACAATATAGCTGTTTATGTGACGAATCAGGTAATGGCAAATCCCGGTATGATGTTCGGCGATCCGACAACTCCGGTAGGAGGACACATTGTAGCTCATGCTGCAAAGTTCAGACTCTATTTCCGAAGAGGAAAAGCAGGAAGCAGAGTTGCGAAAATGGTTGATGCGCCTAACCTGCCTGAAAACGAGACAGTTTTCTTTTTGACTGAAAAAGGAATTAAGGATGAAGAAGAATGACTGGAGTGCATTTGAACGAATAGAAGATTATCGCAATAAAAGTTTTTCTGCAATTGAATTTATTTTGGCTCTGCGCAATTCTTGCAATCTATTTACTGAATTTACTGCTTTTTGAATATAATCAGCAGAAGTTAATACTGAATTAACAGATTTTTCTATATTTGTGCCATATTCATTTGTAGGCGAGTGTAATTCTATTGAATACATAAAGTTTTTAGGGGATTCGTCATTTTTTTCAGTTTTTATTTTAGCTCTTATTAGTTTTTCTAATGAATCATTTAATTTATCAAAAGTTGAATCAAAAGCGCACAATTCTTCAGGAGAATATAATTCTCTATTTAGACTATGGAAGTATCTTGATGTCGTTTTTGCTTGATGAGTTATGGAGCTATAAGGGCCTGTTAAAAATGTTAAATAAAATTTTGTTATTGAATCTGGAAACTTTTTTCCATGAATTTCCATTTTCGGAGCGGTTTCATTTTCTTTGATAGGAATAACTTTTACAGATTCTGCTTCCAAGCCTTGCGCGATATCAGAGAAGAATTTCATTATTTTGTCAGTATCGCTCTTGAAAAAAGCGTTTACTCCTAGAAGCCCGCCCATTTCATCCAATGATAAAATAAGACCGCTTTCCATGCCTCCGGCATTTCTGAAATATTCCGCGCAAGTTTTATAATTAGGCAAGATTCTATGGCTTAATATCATATCAGGTTCCATTATATTATGGAATATAACCGATTTAAATATTTATCTGTAAATTTTTCATTACTTTTCTTTGATGAATGTCCCCACGAGGATTTGAACCTCGGTCACAGCCTTTTTGCCTTTGATTTTTGCCCGCAAGGCCGTATTCTATCCAACTGAACTATGGGGACTTATTAAACGCAAGAATAAAAGACTTTAAAGGTTTTGGGTTTTATATCCTGCCAGAATTTCTTCGGCTTTTTTCAGCTCTTCAGGATTGTTAATTCCGTGAAGCTCTTCCTGATTTTTTATCTGGAATGCAGAAACTTTTTTATTTTTATTTACTAAGAGCCTTATAGCATCTGTAAGATAATATTCTTTTTGGGAATTATTTGGCTTTATTTTTTCCAAGATTGAAAAAATTTCACTTTTAAAGATATAAATGCCTGAATTTACTTCTTTTATTTTTTTAATTTCAGGAGAGGCGTCTTTTTCTTCAATGATTTCTTTTATTTTCCCATTTGCATCTCTTATTATTCTGCCATATGCCGGAGTTGGATTCATGACAGCTGTGAGAATTGTAGCGTCATTATTTTGTTTTTTATGCAATTTAATAAGATTTTGCAGGGTAGAGCTTTTGATAAGAGGCATGTCTCCGTAAAGAACTAATATGTTTTCCCTTGTATTATTAAAAAAGGGTTTGGCTTGCATTAATGCGTGTCCAGTGCCTAATTGGGGCTCTTGCAAAGCAAATTTTATATTTTTATTGTTAATTTCTGATTTAACCGACTTTGCTTTATATCCTATAACAAGAATTATTTTATCAGAAAGAGCTGCTGCTTTTTCCAGGACATAATGAATTAAAGGCTTTTTATTTATTTCATGCAGGACTTTTGGCAGCTCAGAATTCATTCTTGTGCCTTTTCCTGCCGCTAAAATAACTATTGATAAATTGTTTATTGATGAATTATTCATTTAAATTTTAAAATAAAGCAGAATTTAAATCTGGCGGAGTATGAAAAGAGACATTTGTTCGGCAGTCAATCTAATTGTTAAACTGAAAACAGTAAAGAATAAATAGTTTTTTATGCCATATTATTATATGGGAAATATATTTCAGTTGAAAATGTCGCTTATGGATATAAAACCAAAAATTTGGAGAAGATTTTTTGTTAATAGCAATATTAGTTTTCATAAATTACATGAAATTATCCAGAAAGTTATGGGATGGGATAATTATCACTTATATTCTTTTAGTATTAATAGGATAAGAATTGAGTTACCAGATGAAGAAGGATATTCTGAATATTCATCAGAAAATTCAAGAAAGGTCAAACTTAATGAATATATAAAAGGTGAGAAACAAAAAATAAATTATTTGTATGATTTTGGGGATTCATGGGAGCATGAGATTATTGTAGAAAAGATATTAGACTCTTTACCTGAAAATGTTGTTCATATTCCTTATTGTATTGATGGAGAAAGAGCTTGTCCTCCTGAAGATTGTGGTGGAATTGGAGGATACGAGAGAGTTTTGGAATTATTATCTACAGGGAAAGATTCTTGGGGTGAAGCAGAAGAGCTTAAAGAATGGTTGGGCGATTGGAACCCTGAAGAATTTTCAGTTAATGAAATAAATAAGAGTTTAAATGTTAAAGATAAATATACATCTTAAAATCTATAAGATTAAAAACATATTATTTCTTTGAATGAAATGAGAATTATTGCGGATTTACAGATACATTCGCGCTATGCCAGAGCAACATCAAAGGATATAACAATTGACAATCTTGAAAAATGGGCGGGGGTAAAAGGCTTGAATTTGATAGGAACAGGGGATTTTCAGCATCCTTTATGGAATAAAGAAATTAAGGAAAAATTAAAAGAGGACGATAAAGGAATTTTATGGTCTGAAAATAAATTTCCATTTTTGTGGCAGACTGAAATCAGCTTAATGTTTTCTCAAGATGGGAAGAGGAGGGCAGTACATTTGTTAGTGTTTGCTCCAAATGGAAAAATTGCTGATAAGATAATTGAGTATCTGGGAAGCAAAGGAAGATTGGATTATGACGGAAGGCCTATTTTTGGGATTTCATGCAGGGATTTTGTTTCAGATATAAAAAAAATCGATGATAAAATTGAAATAGTTCCCGCACATGCTTTCACTCCCTGGTTTGGTATGTATGGAAGCAAATCGGGGTTTGATTCTCTTTTTGATTGTTTTGGAGAAGAAGCAAAACATATTTACGCTATTGAATCCGGGATGAGCGCTAATCCAGAGATGATATGGAGATTAAAGGAAAATATTAATATAGTTAGTTTTTCTGATGCACATAGCTTCTGGCCCTGGAGGATTGGAAGAGAGGCGACAATTTTTGAAATTCCAGAGCTTTCGTATGAAAATATAATGAAAGCAATAAGAACCGGCTTTGGATTAATTGGAACGGTTGAAACCCCCCCTGAATATGGCAAATATCATTGGGACGGACACAGGAATTGCAATTTTTCTTGTAATTCTGAAGAAAGCAGAAAGTTAAATGGAAAATGCCCGGTATGCAAAAAGGAGCTAACAATTGGGGTTGAATACAGGATTGAGGAGTTGGCTAAGGAAAAAACAGGCTATAAGCCGGAAAATGCAAAAATGTTTTATGAGATTGCACCTTTGCATGAACTGATCGCGTTTGTTTTTAACATTTCATTGGCTTCTAAGAAGACATGGCAGAGCTATAATGAAATGATAGAAAAATTCGGGAATGAGTTTAATATTTTGCTTAATGTCAGCAGAGATGAATTAAAAAAAGCAAAAGTTGATGATAAGTTAACTGAAGTTATATTGTTAAACAGGGAAAGAAAGTTAAAAATTAAGCCGGGGTATGATGGGGTTTATGGAATTGTACAGATGCCTGAGAAACAGAAGAGGTTGTTTTAGATTTGATCGTTTAGTAAATGTTAGCCGGAAGATGTCTTGAATGATTTATTTGATAGAAAGAGCCGTATTTTCGTATGAAGTCCTGTCTTAATAAAGGAGGAAAAGATATTTTCCAATAAGTTGGTATGGCATTATACGAGTTGGATATTTCAAAAACAAAATGAAGTCCTAATGAGCCATTTTTTAGTTGTTTAATTTTATTTTCTTGTGCTAGTTGATTAAATAGCTCTATATCTTGAATATAAATCCATTCTCCTTTAAAATGAATTTGCTCTATTTGCTTTTTTTGAATTTTAAGTTTTTTAATCAATTCACTTTCTTGGATTTCTCTTTCAGGATTATCTTTCATTTTCTGAGTTTTGATTTTCTTTTGCTTTTTCTTTCGCCGGGCGGATTTTTATAAATTTGTAGTGTGCCGAGCTTGTTGGCTGAGCGCAAATCGGACATAGGTTTTTTAATGTGTAAATTGATTCCAGATGATTTTTGCATGATTTTAGTTTCATGTTATTTTTCCTTTATTTCAAATTCAGCCTTTTTTTCTTTTGAGAGTTCCTTTATTTTTTCTAATGCTAAATTAACGACATGCTCTGCCTCCTTGAAATCTTTTGCCTTTGCCAATATTGAGAATTGTGAAGAGCCAAGATACTTTATATCTACTTTATGATTTGATAAAATCTCTTTAATATCTTTTATTCCTGAATCAGAATATGATTTCAGCGTGAATATTTTTTTTACTTGCTTTTCTTTCTCTTTTCTTTCTGCCATTAGCTTTAAAACTGCTTGAGAATCCTGAGCTGATAAAAATTGGTTTAATAGGGAAGGAGCTTCTTTTAGTTTGTCAAAGAATTCGTGCAATTCGTATTTTTGTTTTATTTTTTCCGCTATTTCTAGAGAGTTTTTAAGAGCTGATTTTAATATGCTTAAGAAAGTTTTTTCTTTTTTGTAGTTTTCCCGGATTAATTCCCGTTCTTTTGCCGTTACTCTTCTTAAACTTAATTCTATATGGCTGTTCGATATTTTTAGAACTTTGCAGACAATTTTCTTGTTTGGATAGACATATTCTCTTATATTCCTGATTCTTCCTGCCGCCACTTCTGACATTGTCATGGTTGCTTCGCCATTTTTTTCAATTTCTAAGAAAACAGTTGCGCCCCCTATTCTTTTCACTGTGCATAAAATAACATCATCAATTTTTAACTGGTTCATTGTATTCCTTCCTCATCCATAAGAATTCTACTTAAGATGCTCTTTTGCCAATTATTTATAAAAATGTTTAAATTGAAGTTTTTAAGCATGGTTAATTTTATGTTATTAATAATCATTTTTAATTTTATGATAAGACTTCCTTGATTAAAGCCCGGACTTTTGCTTTGCCTCCTTGAGTTTTTACTAAGAGGTAATTGCACTTTATGCATTTTCTTTTTAAGGAAGATTTGCCAAAAATAATCTGCCTTGTTCTGCACCTCGGGCAGATTATTTTCAGGAATTTGCTGTTTGGTTTTTTTCCATTATTGCTTTCTATATTGCTTTTTCCATTATAGTTTTTTTCATTAGGCATCATAAGAATTAGTTGGGGAGAGGTTTTTTAAATGTTTCAGAAGGGTTGCATTGTTAACTTAATTGGTTTTATCTGTATATATCAT
>CAZJEV010000002.1:0-20532 GCA_964545215.1 Candidatus Woesearchaeota archaeon | reverse complement strand
GAAGGATTGGAGTTATTGGATTAAGAGGGAGCTATACTTTCTGTGATTCATTTAATTATTTTTTGGACGCTTTATTTATTCTTTTTTCTTCCAACTATTGGTGAGCCAGAATTTGAATTAGGTTTATTACTATTTGTTATTCTTGGATCTCCACTTTCATTCCTTGTGACAGAATTTTTAGCAATAATAGTGCCTTCGTTTCTAAAAGATTCTCTCTTTGTTGCTGTTTTTGTTATTTTCATTGCTAATACTGCCTTGGTTTGTTATAGGAGCAGTTATCGGCTGGATATATGGCAAGATAAAGAATAGAAATCAAAATCAAGTGCAAGCTTAAATTAAATCTTTATAACTTCAATATCAAGGACTTTTTGGAGTTCTTGTAAGAAGAGAGTTTCGTGAGTTTTTGATATGAGACAGCCAGCCGCATTTTGATGACCGCCTACCTCTCCTCCTAATGGGACTACAACTTTGTGTAGCACTTCACGGACATTTTTACCGTTAATGTTTTCCTCTTTTCCTGTTATTCTTGCTGAGACTTTGATTTTGTCTTCATTATATGCCAAAGCAATTATAATTGTGCCTTCTGAATAGATTGGAGAGTGGGAGATTATTGAGGCAACTGTGCCTATGATTGTATCTTTTATATTGTCTTTGGCATTAATAATAATATAATTTTTCCCAGAGATTTTTTCTGATTCTTGAATGTATCTTAATGCGGAAATTAAGTGTTGTTTGTATTCTATATAAATTTTTTCTGCTTCTTCCTTATATTTCTTGTTTCCTAAGCAAAAACCAAGAGAAATTTCAGGATGGTCCATTCTGCTGCATGCATTAATAAGGGCTGAAAATTCTCTGGCGTCTTCTAATTTATTGAAAAATTTGACAAGATATAAATTACCAAGCAATTCCGATGTTTTTTTCTGGTCAGAGCCTTTTAAAATAATTGATGTAATAAGAGCCGACATTTCCAGCTCATTTAATTCAATTAAGGAAGGATATTTATCGGCTTTCTTTTGAATTCCGGCATCTGCTAATAAATTAACCGCGCCTTTGTAAAAACCTGTGACTCCAGGAATGTATGGGGATGAGGAATATTCAAGAGCCTTGTCTAATGGGCGCGTGGAAGGGTAAATGAGCAAGCTTTTTTTTATAATTACTTCCGCGTCTTTTATTATTTCATTATAAACTAGGCCGAGGTTTTTTTCTAAATTGTCTCCTACCATTCCAATAACTGCCAAATTAGCTAAGTCTTTGTTTTCATGTGATAGAGTTTTTGCAAAGAGATAACAAATAGCTGCACTTGAGATCGATTCAATTTGATGATTTTCTAGTAATGGGTTAATCATTAATACATTTTTTGGAATTTCTTGGACAATTTCGTGATGGTCAAAAATAAAGATTTCTGTTTTTTTATTCTTTAAATAATCCAGGCTGCCTGAAGCTAAGTCAAGAAAAATAAGAATATACTCTTCTGGCAGCTGGTTAATGAATGATTCATCCAGGGATTTTACGATTTGCAATGAGAACTTTTTATTCCATCTTTGCAATGCTTTAGCAAAAATAGCCGCCGAGGTAATGCCGTCTGTATCATAATGGCTGATTATTTTTATTGGCTTTGATTTGCTTAGAGAATCCAAGGATTCTATTGCGGATTTTATTTTTTCTTTCATTTCTTTTTTATTAAAATTTTTTGTCAGGGACTAAATTTTTAGCTAATGAGAGTTTAAAAAGTTTTTTAGGATTGAGATTTATGATAAGTAAGATTTATTAAGTTGTCAGCTTTAAAAAGAGTGATGGATAATTATACTTTAAAAGGGACTTTAACCGGACTTTTTATTTATTTGGGTTATTTTATATTTTCTTTAATTTATGAAAATCTTACTTGTAAAGGAGAAACTGCTTGTGGTTTTAGTACGGCACTTATTGCCTTTTTTGGTGTTATACTTATTCCAATAGGAGCAATTATTGGCTGGGTATATGGGAAGATAAAAGGCAATAAGTAAAATTATTGCTGAACTTTTTCAAGCTTTTTTACTGACCAGAGAGTTTTTGTTAAAGATCTTTTGGCAGTATAATCGTGCTTGTGCTGTGAAATATGTTTTTCAATACTTTTAATTTTATCTTTGAAGATATCTTTTTCTGTTTTAAATGGGAGTTTATTTTCTTTTAGAATTTGAGTTATTCTTTTTCCTAAGAGTTTTGCTTTTGGAATGCTGTGTTTGTCTCTTAAAATTAAGCCAATTTTAGCCGTGGAATTTCCTGCTTTATGAAGCTCTAGAACTAGTTTTTCAACTTCTTGAGGCGTTATTTTGACCCAGTCTGGCTTTTCTAATTTTTCTTTTGCTTGCTGCATGGATTTTTCTGGGAAAAAAGGGTTTTAAAGGTTGCGGTAAAGATTTAAAAAGGGATTTTTGTTGAAGTTAATAGCAAAGACCTGAAGCCATACTGGTCGGTATTCAGCGAGCTCAACCTTCCTTTTAAAATGGAAGTAAAACTTCAATTATGACCTTAATGAAATTAAGTTACTAAATGCAGAAAATCTTAATGGAGTAAAGATGAAATTACCGAAAGAAATTAGAAGATATTGTCCGTATTGCAGGAAGCATACAGAGCAGTTAGTTGCAACTGCTAAACAAAAGTCTAGGTCTGCGGCGCATCCTTTATCAAGAGGTTCTCCTACAAGAATAAAAGCAAGGGGTTTACAGGGAATAGGGAACTGGGGAAAGAGAAGCAAGAAAGGAACAAAAGATTGGAAGAGAAAGACAAAGGCGACGAAGAGAGTAAGTATAGTTTATAAGTGCAAAGTATGCGGGAAGATAAAAGGAATTAGAAAAGCTATTAGGTCAAGCAGAATTGAAATAGGAGAAAAAATATCAAAGTAAATTACAATGGCAAATATTAGTTTATCTTTTGAGCAGGTATATCATCTTTTAGATGAACCAGATGGAGATTTTGGAACAATGGATGTGGCTTTTTGCGGTGTAGAAACAATTGCAGAGGAAGAATACGCTAAATTTGCAGGTCGTATGCATAAGGAAAAACCTGAACCCTCTGAAATTTATATTTTTAGTTTAAGAAACGGCAGTTATAGAATTGATAGTGATTGTAGAACTATAATACCTTACCAATTACAATTAGTGAGAATTAATATAGGATTAAGAGCTGAGGAAAAAAAAGAGTATTTGTTTTTGTTAGAAAGATTGAGGGGGTTAAATTTATAATGGCGGATCAAAAATCAAAAAAGGCACAGAAGAAAACTTTTTTTGAAGTTAAGGCTCCTTTGACAGCCAGCAAGATTCAGCTTTATGCGGGGAGCATAGAAGAGCTGAATGGAAGGGCTGTAAAATTGGATTTAACTAGGAGCTTGAGGGGAAAGAGCCTTGAATTAAAGATGAAAGTAAAATTAAAAGATGAAGAATTGATTGCAGAGCCAGTTTCTCTTATATTAGTTGGCTCTTATATAAGAAGAATGATGAGGAAGGGAGCAGATTATGTTGAAGATTCTTTTTTTGCTGAGACCAGGGATTCCAGGGTGATTGTAAAGCCATTTATGATAACAAGAAATAAAGTATCAAGGGCAATTAGAAAAGAATTAAGAAATCAGGCAAGAAAGTTCCTGGAGGGGCATTTAAAGAACAGAAGCGCCAATGAGATATTTAGTGAGGTAATGACAAACAAAATTCAAAAAGAATTATCTTTGAAATTGAAAAAAATTTATCCCCTGGCTTTGTGTGAGATAAGAGTTTTTGAGATTGTTGGGATGAAAGACAAGAATTCAAAAGAAGAAGTGAAAGAACCTGTTGAAGAAAATAGTTCTGATAAATAATTATTAGCCTCGCCAGGATTCGAACCTGGGTTTCAGGAGCCAAAGTCCTGCGAACTTGACCAGCTATTCTACGAGGCTAAATTCCACATCTGAACTTTGTTAAGATGTCTTGGGTTACGAAAACCCACTTCTTTTAAAAACTTTTGTAATTCTGGGCTTTTAATTATAAGCATTATAAGCCTAAGAAGAAGTTTAGATGAAACAGATATGAGAACCAGCTAATATTGTGCTTTGTATCTACCTCTTAATTCCACTTTTTTTAATTGGTTGAGAACTGATTGATAATTTTTTGAGGTTTTGTAACCTTGTAGGATTGATTTATAAAAAGAAGATGAAAATTTGAAATGCCTGGCTTCAAGGGCTTCTTTTAAAACGTGCAAGTCTGTGGCTTTATCTTCTATTCTTGCAGAGTGGAAGCCTAGTCCGAAATCAATAAAATAAACTTTAAATCCTAATGAGTTAGTTGATAACTTAGCTTTATCGTTGTTATGGTTAATACCTCTTTTTCTTGTTCTGCTTTTACTGCTTGAAACATAAATCATATTGGAAGTTGTTAAATCTCCGTGAATAATATCGGCATCGTGGAGTTTTGCTATGCTTTTTCCTATTATTTTGCAGATTGCTATTGCGTTTTTGAGTTTATCTAAATTATCAGATAATTTTTTTCCTTTAATAAATTGTAATTGGATTTGATAATCGGATGAGCTTGATATTTTGGGAACTGGAATTAATAGAAATGCTTTTTTTAGGAGTTTGAGTTCTCTGGAAGTTCTTGACCTTCTTAGTTTTTCATCTAATAAGGGAAGGCGATAGGATTTTTTTATTCTGTCTTTTATGACTTTATTTCCGGATTTTATTAATAGGGCTTCTGCTCCCTGTGCGATTATTTGTTTTGTCATTTTAATGTATGAAAGAGCTGTCTTGGCCGAATCTTCTTAACGCATAGCCAATGGATGAAGATGCACGGGCGTCTGTAAGAGCTTCATCGTAACATCCCTGAGCATGGGCGCTTTCATGAGCAAGAACAAATCTTTCTGCATAAGAAGATAAATTGGAAGAGAGAGTAATTGAATGCGTAGCTGGATGGTAAAATCCTAGAACTCCATCCTGTAATTGTGAAGAGGGGGCATAATTGATAGTTGCACCAGACTGGTAATCTTTATTTAAATCTGTTGAAGTTTTCGGGTATTGTAATTTACTGGCTAAAGGATTATAATAAAAAATATCCGGCTTTTTATTGGAAAGAATAATTCTTTCAAGAGGAGCTTCTTTTTCTTTTGATTTTTGTTTTTTATGGGTATTCTGATTCGCTTTTACATCCATTGAAATTCTTTTTATTTTTTGAAAAGCGTCTTCAAATGTTTCTTTGATGGCTGTTTCTATCATGTTAGAACCTTATCTTTTTAGCGAATTTCTTTGCAAATTTCATCATTGTTTTTTGGTCCATGCCTTTTTCAGTAATAGAAGCTTGGGATTTGAGCATTTCATTTAAGAGTTTATATTGTTTTATTAATGCGCGGATGTCTGAAGTGCTTGTTCCTGAGCCTTTGGAAATTCTTTGAATTCTTGAGGTTTGTTTTTCAATAATTTCCGGGTTTTCAATTTCTTCTTGAGTCATAGAGTTTATTGCGTGCTTCCAGCGTCTTGCCCGCTCCTGCTGGGATTCTAATTCGGCCTTGGGAATTTTGTCTTTTGCAGCGCCTAAACCCGGAATCATACCTATTATTTTGTCCATGCTTCCTAAAGAATCCATGGATTCTAATTGAGCTTGCAAATCCTTTAATGTGAATTTGCCCTCTTTTAATTTTTTTTGAGTTTCTTCTATTTTGTCTTTATTAATAACTGAATGGATTTTTTCTATTAGTGCTTTTAAATCGCCCATTCCTAACAGCCTGGAAAGGAAGGATTCTGGGTCAAAGGTTTCTAAATCCTGGGATTTTTCTCCTGTTCCTATGAACGCTACCGGGGCTTTCACTTCTGCACATGCTGTTAAAGCACCGCCTGCTTTGGCAGTTGAGTCCATTTTTGTTATTATTACTCCGGAAATGCCCAAGGAAGAGAAAGCTTGAGCCTGCTTCTTTGCGGTCTGGCCAAGGTCTGCTGACATAACCAAAAAAGTTTCAGTCGGCTTTGTTAATTTTATAATATCTTTTATTTCTTTTATTAGATCCTGACTTAGGGCGTCTCTGCCTGCTGTGTCAATGATGATTAAGTCATATTTTTGCAACTCCAGTTGATATTTTTTCCAGATTTTTTTAGGGTCTTTTTCTTCTTTATCAATATATGCCGGAATTTTTAATTTGTCACATAATTGTTTTAACTGCTCTTGCGCTGCTGGCCTGTGTGTGTCAAGGCCGATTGCTGCGACTTTGTTTCCCCTTTTGGAATAATATGATGCTAATTTTGCAATGGACGTAGTTTTTCCAACACCATATAAGCCCACCATAAGCCAGATATTATGCTTTTGAAGCTGAATTTCTTTTTTATTTCCCAATAGGTTCAACAGCTCATCATGAAGCAGTTTAATAATATGCTCTTTTTTTTCTATGCCTTTAATTCGTTCATCCAGGGCTGCTTTTTTTATTTTTTCCGTTATTTTTAATACTAAAGATACATTTACATCTGCCTCAATTAAAGCTCTTTGCAGGTCTTTTATGATTGAGTCTACAAGATTCTTGTCCAGAAAAATAGCGTTTGCTATTTTGTCTGTTGTTTTTTTCAAAACAGATGATAGTTTTTCTAACATTTACAAACCTCCGGCGGGTTTCTAAGAGTTCTAGCAACCATATAAAAAAGAGTTTATAGATAGTATTAAAGTTTATGGTAAATTAAATATTAAAGAGCTAATTTTTCTTGTTCTGAGCCTCTGATGAGGTTCCAATCTAATTGAATGAGCTGCTGGATGGCGGGATTGTCTATATTGAGTTTGTAGAGGTTGGATTTGCCTATTCTTCTGGTTTTAATAACCATGTTATGATTTTCTAAACGCGGCCAGATTAATTGGAGGGTTGAATAGCTGATTCTTGCATTTTTAGCAATTTCTGTTAATGGGTAATCAAATGCTTTGAAAGTAATAAGAAAATCAAGAATTTTAATAACCGGATTTTCACCAAAAACGTCTATGAATATGCTTTGAACTTCAGCAGCCTCTTTTTGCTCAGCTACCATCTAAAACTAAAGGGATAGCTTATATATAAATATTTCTTTAATTGTTTTTATATTTCGATTTGGAAAATTTTTTCTTTTAAATAGTAAAACAGAAGTATTAATATGAGATATAGGTTAATGAAGCAAGAGTGATTTAGAGTTGCTGTACAAAAAAATTGATGGCTTGGTTTTTCCTGTGCATTCTGCTGTTTAGAGGAATAGCCTGTTAAATTTGGCAATAATTAACTTGTCGGAAGTTGACAAGGCGGATTTTTTGCTTTGGATGAGGAAAAGTGATAAAAATAATTATTCTAATCCAAGGTTCTTCAAAACTGCTTTTTTTGTGAAGGGAAGAAGATCTTTATATTCTTGGCCTGAGCCTAGAAAATAAATTGGCTTTTTAGTTATGTAACTAACGGAGAGAATTGTTCCTGCTTTTTTGTCAACATCTGCTTTTGTTAAAATAATGCCGTCAATACCAATAGCTTCATTAAATGTTTTTGCCTGCTCAATCGCATCATTTCCTGTTATGGATTCTCCGACAAAAATTTTTAAATCAGGCCTGGAAACCCTGATAATTTTTTCCATTTCCTTTAATAAATTTTCTTTTGTGTACATCCTGCCTGCAGTGTCTATTAAAACTGCCTGAATCTTATTTTTTTTAGCATAATTAACTGCATCAAAGGCAACTGAAGCGGGGTCTGAGCCATATTGGTTTTTTATTATCGGGATATTTAAATTATTTGCATGCTTTTCTAATTGCTCAATTGAAGCTGCTCTGAATGTATCTGCTGCTGCTAAAACGCATGATATGTTATTGTTTTTTAGCAAATAACAGAGTTTTGCAATAGAAGTTGTTTTTCCTGTGCCATTAATGCCAAAAAAGATTATTTTGTAAGGCTCTTTCTCTTTTGTTTGAGATTTAATTTGCTCAATTAAATTTGGAGGTTCAATTAGTAAATTCAGGATTGAATCTTTCAAGGCTTGCAAAATCCTGGCTGGAGCCTCGGTTTTTTTCATCTGCTGATTAACTAACTGTTCTGATAAAGAAGATTTAACTTTATCAACTGCCTCTAAA
This sequence comes from Candidatus Woesearchaeota archaeon, assembly GCA_964545215.1. Lineage (GTDB taxonomy): Archaea > Nanobdellota > Nanobdellia > Pacearchaeales > GW2011-AR1 > VGKP01. Next base: position 12,481 of record CAZJEV010000002.1, on the reverse strand, counting down.
GCGACATTGTTTTCTAATAATGTAATTTCTAAGTCTTCAAAAGCCTGGTTGAAATCTTCCTTTGTTAATTTAGAAGTTGTTATTTTTTTAAATAATCTTGTGAAGAAATTGCCTTTTTCTTCTTCAATTATCTCTTCACTTTCAGGAGCTTCAGGGACTTGCTTTTCTATGGGAGTTTGGGCTTCCTTGATGATTTGTTCTACTTCCTGCGAGATTGATTTTTCGTGTTTTGTTAATGAGTTTTTTTCTTGAGCTTTTGCTTTAATTTCTTTTTGCTTTATTTTTCCAGATTTAGCTTTTGCTATCTTTAGCTTTTTTCTCTTGGTTTTTGCCTGTTTTTCTGGTTTGAGCCAAGAGTTTATTTTTTTCTTTAGGAAGTCAAACATAGACCTTGAAAAAGAAAAGTATATATATATTCTTTTATTAAGCTGTTGAGATGAATTAATGACACAGAAAAGAGGAGTTATTTTAATTGTTTTAGTGGCGTTTATATTAGTATTTTCTATGGCTTCTTTTGCTTCTGCATTCAGCTTTTCAGAGTTTTTTGGAAAAATAAAGGCTAAGATAACAGGAAAAGCAGTTTATGTTTGCACAGATACAGATAATGGGAAGAATTATTATGTTAATGGAAATGTGACTTATAATAATATAATTATAGGAGATGGGTGTGATGGCTCGGTTTTATATGAAAATTATTGTTTAAATAATGCTTGGGCAGAAGAAGCTTATAATTGTCCTTATGGATGTTCATCTGGGAGGTGCCTTTATTCTTCCCAAGCAACTACAACTCCATCTGCTTCAACACCTTCTCAAGTATGTACAGACAGCGATGGGGTAAATTATGAAGTTCAGGGAAATGTTAAGACAGCTTCTGAAACTTATATAGATGTATGCTATTCTTCAACTGGATTGATAGAATATGCTTGTAATGCTGACGGAAGCGCGAGAAAAATAAGCTATACATGCCAATCAGGATATGAATGTAAAAATGGGGCCTGTATTAGAAGTTTAACAACAACTCCCTCTGCATCAACTCCAAGCCAAACGTGTACAGACAGCGATGGGGGAAGAAATTATACGAAGACAGGCTATGTGAATTATGCAGGAATAAGTTATTATGACATATGCTGATATTCAGGAACAGCAAATGCTTTGCAGGAAGAGTATTGCTTAAATGGGAGAAGAGCAAGCGAGATAAAAATATGTGAAAATGGATGTCAAGATGGAAGATGCAGGGTTTTAAGTTCTTCAAGTGAAGTAAAGTCATTACCTGGTGTGATAAAACAACCTGATCCTGAAAGATTAGGAGCAGGGAAAAGCTTATTTGAGTTTTACGGAGCAGATAATTATGTTGCTATGAAAGTTCAATTGAAGAATGGAGAGGCGGTTATTCCTTTTTTATATTCCGAAAATATACAAGGATATACTAAATATCTTGGATACGGAAAAGGCATCGGAGATAAATTAGCATCGGATATAAGAGATTCTTATTTAATTTATAATCATTCAAATGGAGACAGATATTCCATTGTTTCAAGCAGAGAAGAAAGTCATTATTTGAAATTTAATAATTTTATCAATGATAATGGAATTAATAAGGTAGATGTTCAGGAATTTGTAAATGGAAAGTGGGATAATAGATGCGTTGAGAAGATGGCTGGAGATTCGTGCTTTTTGTTAAATGGGAATGGACTGGCTATTGGCATAAGAAGTATAAGCCCTTATCCAGATAAGAGTGTTGAGGTAAAGACAAATGCCGGAATATATGCTTTTAGGAGTATAGTGGATATTAATGGCAATTCTATTTCATTGTTTAGTGCTTTTCCTGCAGAAAGTTATGTAATAAGTGTTTCTAGCAGAAGCAATGAAGCGATTCAGGCATGGGCGGCTGATTTTGATAGAGATAAAAATGTAAGGGTGAAGTGTATTCAAGGGTGCGTAAATGAAATAGGGGGTGGAGGGGGTGGCGAAGAAATTAATACAATTATATCTGTTGCAACTTTAAAAAATGAATATAAAATTGGAGAAAAGATTGAATTGACTGATCCTCCTGATGAAAATGTTGCCCAAAAAATTAATAATAAACCCTCGTTAAAAGATAAGATTAAGAAACTATTCCAATTAAAAGGAAAAAGCACTGGAAAAGCGGTTGATGAGAAAAATATTGAAAATATTGATGTTGAAGGGCGTTCTTTAAGGCCATATATAAGACTTGAAGAAGGATCAGAAGTAAGGGGAGAAATTGAGATATTGGGATATTTTGTAGAATTGAAAGAAAAGCCGTTGATTGAAACAGAACTTGAAATTAAAGATGAATTAAATGAATTGGAAAAAGATTCAATTTCATATACCCAAAAGGCAGAAAAAGGAGGAATTTTAAAAGCTTATAGAGAATATAGAGCAAATCAGATAAAGAATGAATATACTGAAGTGAATAGAGAAAGCGCTGGAAAATTGCAAGATGCGCAAACCAGGATTTTAGCAGAGCATGAAAAAGCTTTAGATTCAATTAATAGAATTATTGGTGATGGCGGAAAAAGAGGGATTGCAAAAGCTTCTTTGCAAGGTAGAAAGGCAAATGAGAATGAGAAAATCGTTAGAGAGCATACGTATATATTTAACGGATTTGTTTTAAATATAAGCGAAGAAGAAGCTGAAAAAATAGCAGAATTGCCCCAAGTTAAAAATGTTTATCCTGATTATGAAGTTAAGGTAAATTTGGATTCTTCTGTTCCTGCAATGAAGCTTGATTCGGCGAGAAAAGAATTTGGATTAGACGGGGAAGGAGTTGTTATTGCAATAATTGATACAGGAATTGATGCAAAACATGAGAGCTTGGATGATTTGGATGATAATCCTGACACAAATGACCCTAAAATTATAGGATTTAAGGATTATATTAATTTTAAAACAGAGCCTTATGATGATCACGGACATGGAACACATGTTGCTGGGACTGCTGCAGGGACAGGAGGAAAAGAAGCGAAATATGTCGGAGTTGCGCCAAAGGCAAATCTTGTAGGCATAAAGGTTTTAAATCAAGGAGGAGGCGGGAGTTCTTCATCAATTATAGCCGGAATTGAATGGGCAATTCAGAATAAGGAAAGACTTGGAATTGATATTATTAGCATGAGTCTCGGAGGAAGAAGCAAGGACGATGGGAATAATCCTTTTGATAAAGCTGCTGACTATGCTGTTGGAAAAGGTATTAATGTTGTTGTTGCTGCCGGAAATTCTGGACCTGGTGGACGGTCAGATTGCAGAACTAAAGATGAAACTGGAGAAAGTTATTCAATCTGCTCTCCTGCAACTGCTAAAGAGGTTATAACAGTAGGCGCTGTCGATGATGAACTTAAGATAGCGGGATTTAGCTCAAGAGGGCCTACAAAAGACGGGAGGATAAAGCCGGAAGTTTCTGCCGTTGGAGTAGATGTGACAAGTTCAGTACCAAAAGGATATACAAAGGCTTCTGGAACAAGCATGGCAACACCGCATATATCGGGAGCTATTGCCTTGCTTTTGCAGAAAAATCCTTCTTTAAATCCAAGAGAAATTAAAGATATATTAATGCAAACAGCATTGGATAAAGGCAAAGTAGGAGCTGATAATGAATATGGATATGGAGTGATTGACGGGATTAATACAATGCTTACATTGGCCCCGCCAGAGCATGAAGTAGCAATAATTGAGCTTAATATAAACAATATTTTCATTGTCGGGAAAAATGAGGAGATTATCGCTAAAATAAAGAATTATGGAGTAAATGCAGAAAATGTAAATGTTAAATTATTTGTAAATGAAAAGGAGGTAGAATCAAGAGCTTTGCAATTACAAGCTAAAGAGATGAAGGAGATTAAATTTAATTATATTGCAAGTGAAGAAGGAAGTTATAATATTAAAGTTAAAATTGAGGAAATACAGGGAGAAAAGCTAAAAAGTAATAATGAAATAGAAAGGCAAATAAACGCATCAATTTTATTAGGAAGGATAAAGGCAGTTGTTGTTGATTCAATGGGAAATTATTTCGGTGATTTATTAATCTTTAATGAGCTTGAGAATACATGGGCTAGTTATGGAAAATATGCTTTAGATATTGATTATGAAAGCTTGAAGAAACAAGATATAACCTATGAAGACATTAAAAATACCGGAGCAGATGTCTTAATTATTTCAGATGCGTGGGCAAACGGGCATTTTGGAATGCAATTGCAATTTAAGGATTCTGAAATAGAAGCTATAAAGAGATATGTTGAAGAAGGACACGGATTAATTGGAACTGGAGGGACTTTATCTGAATTAGTGCCAAATAATATTAAACTTGCAGAATTATTTGGAATAAAAGATAAAATAGGAAATTGGAATGGTGGTGAAGCGTTATTAGTAGGAGAGGGGATAAAACTTCTTTTAGAAGATGATATTTTAACAAGAAATATTCCTAGTTCTTATAGATTAGGGTATTTCTATTCAATTAGAGGGCTTGAATTAGATGAAACAAGAGCAGTTAAAGTCGCGGAGGGAGAGAAGCAAAAAGATGTTTTTGTCAGCGCATATAAGCCGGTTTCAGGGGCTTCTATATATTTTTCAAGCATGCCAGAAGTAGGGATTAATCAAAGGGTTAACAAGCAGTTCTTTTATAATTCTATTGTTTGGAGTAATTTAAATATTGGAGAAAAAATAGCAGATATACAAGTTTACGAGGCAAAAAGCGACGAGAGAATAGGTTTTGGGAATAGCGGAAGCATTTCAGCAAAAGTGAAAAATAATGGACAGAAAAATGAAGAAATTAATATTCAGTTTGTTATTAATAATGAAGTGAAAGAAGAGAAAAGGATAAGTTTTAATTCCCAGGAGGAGAAAGAAGTTAGCTTTAATTATAATATTCAATCAGGAAAACATTTGCTTATAATTAAAGCACTTCCAATTGCGGGAGAAACTTATTTAATAAATAATGCTGTTGCTAAAGAAGTAATTGTTGCAAGTGCTTTGTTCAATGATAAAAATAATGAGGAATTAGTTGATTTAGGAAATGATGGAAAATATGAATTTTTAAATATTTCAATAGGAGTTAATGTTTTTGAAGAAGGCGCATATACCGCATCATTTGCGCTTGAATCATTTTTAGGAGTTGAATTTGGCACTTATAGCCAAGAGGCAGAATTGAAAAAAGGAGAAACAAACATAAACGTTTCAATTTATCTCCCTGAAATTAAGAAATTTGAATTAGACGGGCCTTATAAGGTTAAGAATATTCTTTTGTTTAAAAGAGGAGTTGAAAGAGAAGTTTTTTTTGATAAAAGAGATGAAGGATTTGCGACAAAGAATTATAAATATTTAGAAATGCAGGACGAGCCAAATATAATTATTGATAGTTTGGCAGATTACGGAATAGATGAAAATGGAAATAGTTTATATGATGAATTAATTGTTAATTTAAGCGTAAATGCTTATGTTCCCGGAGAGTATTCTCTGACTGGAACTCTTGATTTGATAAAAGAGCAATTATATGCAAGTTCTTCTTTCATGGTTGATAAGCCAGGAGTTTATCAGAGAAATCTTACTTTTGACGGAATTAGAATAAGAAGCTCAAAAGTAAATGAAGAAGAAAAGGCAAAGCTTAAATTAAGAAATATTCTTCTTTCATTTAATAATAAGGAGCATATAATTAGAGAAGCAGAGACAAAGGAAAGATATTCTTATACAGATTTTGAAACATATCTTAATGTAGAAATAGCGAGTATTAATTATGACACATTTATAATTAATGAAGATAATAAAATTATTGTTTCAGTGCGTAATACAGGAAGCGAGGATGTTGGCAGTTTTAATGTGCTTTTAAATGAAAACGGTAACGAGATTCAAAGAAAAGAAATAAAGAGCATTAAAGCAGGCGAGTTTGGAGATATTGTATTTACCTATATTCCTAGAACTATTGGAGAAATTAATTTAGAAATCAGAGCTGAAATTGAGGATGCCAATAAGGAAGATAATGCGCGAAGAATTTTAGTTGCAGCAAAACCAAGGGGGGCTGATTTGAACATTAATTTAAATACTTATAGCGAAAAATATATAATTGGAAAGAAGTCAGAGATAGGGTTTAAGATTTTTAATTTGGAAACTGAAAAAGCCAAAGATATAGAAGTTAAATTGTATAAAATTGAATCAACTTATATAAATGGCGAACATAAAGAGGAGTTTGTTTTGATTGATTCTAAGAAATTGAGAGATTTAGAGCCCAAGACTTTTATAACAGATAAGTTTGAATTTAAGCCTGAAAGAAGGGATAATAATCTTTTATTAGAAGTTACAGCGAGCAATGAAATTTTTCCAGGGGATAATAAGAAAAAGTTTTATATTGAAGCTATATATGATGCGCCTGATTTATCAATTTCACTTTATTTAGGTAATAATTTATATGATAATTTCATAGTTGGCTCAAAAAATGAAATAAAAGGATTTGTGCAAAATATTGGGGAAAAGAAGGCTGAAAATATTGAAGTTAAATTGTATAAAATTGAATCAACTTATATAAACGGAGAATATAAAGAAGAAAAAAAATTAGTTTCAAGCAAGAAAATCCAGAGTTTGGAAAGTAGGGCGTTTATAGAAGTATTATTTGAATATGTTCCAAGGGAGGAAGAAGCAGGAAAATCTTTGGTATTAGAGATAATAGCTGAATTAGAGCAGGATGCAAATAAGGAAAATAATAAAATGAAAATAAGTGTACTGGTATTACAGCAATCCAAGATAGTTAATAAAGGCTATAAAGAAGTAAAGGGAAAGGCAAATATAATAATTCAGTATTATGATGTCAAAATGCAAAAATGGCTTGATGTTGATACAATGTCAATTTATGAGTATTTCGTTATAATTCCTGCTGGCGGCATTGTGAAATTGGATAAGATATTTAATCCAATTGATGTAGTGTTGACAGCATCTGGAAGGTATAGAGTTTTAGCTGAATTTATTTCTTCAGATGGGAAGAAGTATGATGCGGCTTGGGAGTTTTATGTTTCTGAAGAAATTCCTCAGCCGCCTGGCAGTGGAGGAGGACGTGGAGGAAGTGGCTGACCCAAACATTTGCAGTTAATATTACAAAAATCTAAGAAGTTATACAAAATAGTCTTAAGAATATTCCACTACTTTTTTTATTTTAACACTAATGCGATATTTCTTAAAAATATTATGAAAAACATTAGAGTGCTCTGCCGGGGCAACAACACATCCTTTGCCAAGCCTCTGCCCATTATATTTTTGAATCAATCCAGGATAAAATTTCCCATTTTGCCTGTAACCAAACAATTGCTTGTTAAAAAGCACTCTTTTGCTATTTGGCTTAACTCCTTCCCAGATAAAGAAAATAGAGTGCCTGCCACTTTTTAATTCCGGCTTATACTTTCCGTATAAAATAATACCGTTGGCAATAATGCTCGGCTTTAATTCTTCCCAATTGTCTATTTTACCAATTGTTAGTTTTATATCGTTTTTTATTCCAATTAGCCCCCAATAATTTTTATATTTAGTAGAGTTTAAGTAAGCATCAAGATATCTTTTTATCTCCCTCTCTAAAGAAGCGTCTTCTCTTGCAATATCAATAAATAAATCAACATCACTTTCCTGACTGGCTTCATTTCTTGCAATAGAACCAAAAAGAATTATGTTTCTAATGTCTTCTTTATTTTTTATTTTTTGCACTAAGAAAGACACAAAATCTATCGCATAAGCAGTTAATTTATAGTTTATCGAGTTCACTTAGTCCGGCCTCCTTAAAAACTTCTTTAAGCTTATTAAAATTATTAATTACTTCTTGAACAACTTCCCTCTTCTGCGGCTTTCCATAACAAAGGAGATTTCTTTTTTCCTCAATTTTAAAAATCAATTCAAGAATTTCTACTTTTTTAGGAAAATCAAATGGAATCTTTTCAATTATTTTGTTTTTTGATTTTAGCCACTCGTGCTTTATAATAAAACCCGGGTCAATTAAGCTGTTTTTATGAAGAAGAATCTCTAATAAATCTGCAGAGGCTGCTGAAGCCGAATATGCTATGCTCTGCTGTCTTTCTGCTATGCTCTTTTCAATTCCTTCATTAATTAATTCAAGGTTTTCCTTTATTCTTTTCCAATGGTCTTCTATTCTCATGTTTCACCTGAAACCTTTATCTAGTTTCAGTTGTATCTATAGGAATACAGGATATTTAAATTTTATGGTTCATTTGAAATGCAAGATAGTTTCATTTGAAATTATGAAGGTGAAAAGCAAAATGAAGATTGCTAAATAAAACTTTGTTTAAACCAGCTTTTGATTTTTTTAGGAATAAATATTATTGTTGTGTAGTTGAATCTTAATTATAACTTAGAACATAAATAATTGAACGTTACTTTTATGTTCTCCGAATATAGCAACAGACAAACTGCTCAATTATTTGAGTCTATTGCTATAATTTAAGAAGGTTTTTAAACAGAGCGATTAATAACTTGAAATGAAGAGAAAGGGGATTTCAAGAAGAAAGTTTATAGCAGGCGGAGCGAAAGCATTAACAGCAGCTATGGCTTTGGGCGGTTTAGGATATTTTCTTAATTATGAAGTGTCTTATGCAAGATGGTATGAAAAAAATATTAAAAATGCAAGGCGAAAAAAAGATATTCATACTGATTTATTAAAAGAAAGCGAATTAAGTGAAGAGTGGAAAAGAATTTTGATGGAAAAATTAAATGATGAAATGAAAGATGAAATTTTAGAAAGCAAATTTTATAAAGGGATAAGTTTTGATTTGTTTGATGTTGAAGAGAGAATTTTTAAAAAATATGTTTCAAAGAATAGAAAAGCAATAAATGAGTTTTTTTCTTATGCAGGACTGGAAGACAGGATAAAAAATTTAGATATTAAATTTGAGAAGCTGAAAAAAGAAAAAAAATTGGAAAATCCCCAGGATAATAAAATAACTTTTTATGTTGCTTTGCAATTATTTGATTGTGTTGTTGGGAGATATTTTCTTGATGTAAATGGAAGGAAAGGAAGAGCCGATGTCATTTCCGAGGAAAGTTTTGCAGGAGAATTTAATACAGGTTCAAATTTTTATTTTAGTAATCATGGAATAAAACTCAAATTTCAAGATACTTCTCCAATTGTAATTTCCGCCGGAATAGATGCTATCAGATCTTATACAACTCCTTCTGCAGAAATGTTGCATTATTTTTTAAGAAAGACTACTGCTAAAAGTATTGAGAGAGAGATTAATAAAAAATGGGAAAGTTTGGGAAAGCTAAGAGGGCTGGCAATAAGCAGTATAGAGGAAATTATGGAAGAAGCGGTTAAAAGAGAAGAAGGTATTGTGCATGGCGCAATTAATAGTTTTGTTGAAGAAAATGGAAAAAGAATGGGGCTAACTGAAAATGAGCTTAAAAAGTATTTGTCTTCTTATCAGGAATCAAGATACATGCATATTCCCTTTGTAATGGATTTGATTAAGAAAAAAGGATGTAAAGAAGTTGTGAGAAATTATTTAGAAGAGCCAAGAATAATTTTTAAGGATTGAGTCAGGCTTTTATTTTATAGGCAAAGACTTTATCATAGGGGATTTTCCATTTGGAGGCTGTTTTAATAGGGGCTTTTTCCATTATTTTTCTGAATAAGCGTAAAGAGTTGCCGTGAGATGAAATTGCCACATTGACTTCCTGGTTTTTCATTAGTTTCTTTAAATCCCGAATAAATGATTTTACTCTAATTTCTACATCTGCAAAACTTTCTCCTTTTGGAGGCCTTGTGTTGAAATCCCGATGAATCTTATTGAATCTTTTTATTCCATAATTTTTAATAAAATCTTTGTGAGAAGAGCCGTTTAATAAGCCGTAATTTCTTTCTATGAGCCTGTTGTCTTCTATAATTTTTATTCCAGGGTGATATTTTAGGACTTCTTTTAAAGTTTGCTTGGAGCGCTTTAATCTGGTTTGAAAGGCAATTTGAAAGTTTTTGTTTTTTAATTTTTTTGCAATGATTTTTGATTGTTTTTTTCCTAATTTCGTCAACGGAGGGTTATGAAAGCCTGTAAACTTCTTTGCTTTGTTGTATGTGCTTTGGCCGTGCCTGAAAATGTAGATTTTTAATTTTCTCATTTTTTATGCAGTTGATTGTTTGTTGAAGTATATAAATTTAATACAAATATGCAAATGTCAGCAGTAGTTTTCACTTTTGAGAGGATAATAGTTTTTATAAAGTCTCTTTTTTAATTAAAAGAATGATTAGTTATAATGAACTATATGAGATATTAAGAAAGGAAAAATATAGCGAAAATTTACAACTGCTTCCAGGGAAATTTGTTGAAGGTGTTGCCGAATATTTGAATGAGAAGAGAAGCCAGTTGATACAGGAAGATGATATGTTTGAGGATTCTATTATTAGGAGTAAGAAGCAGCTTGAGAATTCTATTGCCATATTTAAGGAATTAATATTAAGAAGGAAAAAGAAATTGCTAAATTTGGTTTTTATTGCTGCTGAGACCGGGATAATGAAAAGGGATTTTGACAATATGCTTGCTTTTGAAAAAGATATTTTTGAAAAGCTTGTAAAGGCTCTTGAGGAGGGAGACAAAGAGCTTACAAGATTAATTAATAGCAAGAAAATAGATGATAAAAATAAGATGATTCTTTTTACACAAGATGTTGAGCAGTTTGTTGATATGTCCGGGAATACTGTAGGGCCGTTTTCTTCAGGGAGTTTGGCTAATCTTGAGAACAATGTATCAGATATTTTAGTTTCTGCCGGGAAGGCGCAGTTGGTTGACCAATAAAAACTTTGAAGCACAATAATATTTTTAAAATAGAGTATAGAGGTTTTAGCTATGAATAAATTTGTGTTTAAAGAAAAATTATTTTATAAAACGCCGGATGGCAGATTTGAGTTTTATCCAAATTCCAGAGATGGACCTGGCGTATATGATGTTGTAATAAAAGGAAAAGACCATATTTATATTCCTGACAGGACTTTGGGAGATTTAACTAATCCTGAAATTTCTTCTGTTGAAATGATGCAAAGGCTTGAAAATTTATCTGGACAACAGATTCATTATATTTTAAGAGAAAATAGTATTCTTTTTAGAGAATTTCATGAGGCGTTAATAAACTTAAGAAAGGTTAAAGAAAGAGAGGATAAAGTACAGCAATTTCATTTTGAACTGGCGAAGTTAAATAGTTAGTTCAAGCCAAAGGCATTTGTGAACTCTATGATAGATGCATATTGGGAAAGGTAATTCTGCCCTTTTTCAGTTATTGAATATGTTTTTCGGTTTCTGTCTCTTGTCTCAACAATAAAGCCTTTATTTATTAATTCAAAAAGATATTCTTCCATCATTTGATGGGAGAGATTTGATTTGTATAAAATATGAGTTGGCTTGATTTTTCCATTTTTGTTTTTTATTGCTTCTAAGATATCTCTAATTATTTCCAAGCGCGTTCTTTTTTTGCTCATTTTTCAGGCTTTTTTATTTTAATAAATAAGCTCGCGAGGATTAGGATATATGATGTCAATTCAAGAAAGTGGCTTATAACGTAATTTCCATAAAAATCAGAGACAAAAATGAATTCAATTCCGCTAATTAGAAGGGCCAGAAATGCCACAAAAATAAGAAAAGTTTTTGGATTTTTATTTCCCTGATATTCAATAAAATAATGTATGCAGATATAAAGCAGAAGGAGGGAGGATAATGCATTTAAGGCAAATGCCTTGTTTTCACTTAACATGAGAATTGCAATATTTGTAATTAGAAGGAGAGAGTAAACGCGGGAGCTTTCTATTCTAAAGGTTAAATAAGCCAATGTTACTAAACCAGATGTGAATAAAACAATATAAGAGTAAATTCCAATTAATCCAATTGCATTTAAGTTTTCTAAAGTCAGGGCCCTGACCTGATCCTGAATTTGAGCCACGACAAACCAGTTTGTGAGGGCTTTTGCAAGATAAGAAAAAGATATCATGAGAAACGAGCTGCAGATGAGCCTTATTTCCCTCTGCTCTGCCAGCATGTAAAGTCTTAAAGCGTAATATGCCACGAAAGCTGTTGCAAGAGAAAATAAGAGCTGCATGAAAATATCAAAGCCAAAAAACCATTCAGGGACAAGATATAATGTGGCCATATTGAGGATATAAGCCTGAAGATGCTTTTTAAGTTTTATGAAGGAAGAATCTTGATTTATTTTTAACAAGTGATTAATAAAGTCTTTTCTTCATAAAAAGAGCCATAGGGAGGTTGAAACATGACGACATCTTAAAGGGGGCTGCTTAAGCAGCCCCTCTTTCTTTTTCTTAAATTTTTATAATGTCAAGGAACTTGACCTTGAGCATCCAAACTTCAAGAATGCCTTGCATTCTTGAGGCCTCAAAAACTTTCAGTTTTTGAAGAAACGAGTGCCTGTCACAAACCACGCCCCTTAGAGTGTTTATTTTATAGTAGTAACGAAATAGAAAGATTTATATACACAAATTTCCAGG
>CAZJEV010000001.1:0-39940 GCA_964545215.1 Candidatus Woesearchaeota archaeon | reverse complement strand
AAATATAAACTAGGCAGGAATCCCGCTATCATTCCTGTTGTCATGCCAATCATCATTCCAGACATGCAAGGAAATTCTTTATAAGCCCTTATTTGCCTTAAAGCAGGAGTTATTAAAGAATAGCTTAATGAGGCAAAGAGAAGATGAAACCCATACTTATTCGTAAAACCATCTATGTTTTTTAATTTAAAAAAATACAAAATGCCCAGGAATAGAAAGCTTGTCAATAAGGAATAAAATATTGTTTTAATTAGCTCTCCCTCCACTCTTTTCCCGTTTAATTCTTTAATAAATTCATGAAATGACATAAATCTCTTTCTTGTTTTTACTATTTAAATCCTACTATGAAACTGGTTTCACAAAATGCCTTTTATATCTTATTTTCCATAAAGTAAAATGGTATATACAATCACGCCAATCTTGAGCTTCTTAACTCTAATTCTGGATATAATTATAATTTTATATTTAATTCTTCTTTTATACGAGAAATTTATCTTAAAAGCAAAGTCAAATTTAGGAAGAAAAATAAATTATTTTTTATCCGATAATTATCTTCTTTTTGGGTTAATTTTTACTTTGATAGGAACTTTAGGCAGTTTATATTATTCTGAAGTTTTAGGATATGAGCCATGCAGATTATGCTGGTATCAAAGGATTTTATTATACCCGCAAGTTATCATTTTTTCCATCGCTTTATTCAAAAAAGATAATTCAATTGCCAAATATATTCTTACTCTATCTGCAATAGGCATATTAATTTCTGGATTTCATTATTATCTTCAAATTACAAAAACACATAGTTTTGCCTGCTCTATTGTAGGATATTCTGTTTCATGCTTACAAACTTTCTTTTTGAATTACGGCTATATAACAATACCAATAATGTCATTTACAGTTTTTCTAACGTTATTTATTTTGTCATTAACAGAATTAAAAGAATAAAGATAAATCAGGGATTCTGTTAACTTAAAAGTAATAGGCTGAACTTATAAATGAAGAGGTTGAAGATAAGCCATATTTATTATCAGTAAACTATTATTTCATCACCCGCCGGCTTAACAAAATCAAATTACGCACTATTCAGGATGTTAGATTTATTAATCTTCTTTTCTTTTAAATAAGATGAAATTGAACAAAAATATAATAAAAATAATCCTGCTTGTTATTTTTTTCCTGATTATTTTATTAAATTTTCAGAAAATATTATCATATTATGATAATGCCAGAACTTTTATTGAAAGCTCCGGCTTTTACGGGCCTTTAATTTACGGCCTTTTGATGATTATTGCGATTCTAATTGCTCCGATTCCTGCTTCTCCTCTTGTCATTTTGGCAGGAAGCTTGTTTGGCCCATGGCTTGGGATGCTGTATACATTAATTTTTGCAACTCTTGGCGCCATAATTGCTTTTCTTATAGCAAGATTTTTGCTTCGCAATTCTCTTTCAAGATATTATGAAGGGCATCATTGGTATAAAAAAATTGAAGGCAGGAATGACATCAATATAGCTTACCTTGTTTTTCTGACAAGATTGATGCCCCAGGTTTCTTTTGATGTTGTCAGCTATCTTGCCGGCTTGACAAAATTAAGAGCGTCATGGTTTGCCATTGCAACCTTTTTAGGAATGATTCCTATTGTATTTTTGCTTTCATTTCTTGGAAGCGCAATTGAGCCTTATTTAAATATAATATTAACAGCTTTATTAATTATTTTTGTTTTATATGTTATATACTTAATTACAAAAGAAAAATGGCAAAAGCAATAGTGGGATAAATAATTAGTCCTTCAAAACTACTACATTAGTCATCCCTCTTCTTTTTCTTTCAACAATTCCTTGACCTTCTAATCTGTCAAGAATCCTTGTAACTTTGGCTTTTGGAAATCCAAGCTTTTCAATCAAATCTGCCTGGAAAATGGCCTTATTTTCCTGTATGAGCTTTAAAACTGCTTTTTCTTCCGATGTTAATTGAGAGATATCAATATTCTTTTTTTCATTTTTATCATTTTCTTTTATTTTTTTAAATACTATTTTTTCTTTTGGCTTTGAAAATATCAGCATAAGGCCTATAATTATTAAAATCCCAACAATTGCTAATGACAAATAAGTCTGCTGCTTTACTGTTCCATGCGCAGGGCATTCATATCCTAACTGGACTGTTGGGCAGTTATTTACAATATTCAACATAGCTTGATTAAATAAGAAGACCATTATTATTACAACCGCGGAAATTCCTAAAATTAGCCATCCGACATTTTTATTTTCCATTTTGAATTAAACTAGAATTGTATATTATTGAAATAATATCTTCGTTTTTCATTTTATAATCCTGGAAATCGCTGTTAGAAAGCCCGTTCACTTTAAATTCCAGAGAGCCGTTATTTGCACAATGCTCAAAAATACACTCTCTATTGAATTGCTTGTTCCAGATTTTAAAAAAATCTCCTAATGTGAAGTCTCTCTGACAAGGCCCCTCAATATGAATTTCTCCAGATGTGTCATGAGTATGAATAGGTCTTAATGTTCCGGGCAATACCCCTATATTAGCTGGAATTGCCTCTTTTTTCCCATTAATTAAAATTTCCAATTTAGAATGAATATGAAGCTTTAGGTTTTGATGACCGCCTATATTTATCTTCTCAGCAGGCATTGTCTTGCACTCCCTGCTTTCGTTCATATATCCTCTAATAAGCCAGACAAATAATGCGGCTATAATTATAAGTGCTATAAAGAAGATTGCAAGATTTTTTACTTTTCTTTTGCTTATTTTAGGTTTTAAAATTTCACTCTCCGGAGCGCTTTTGGCGTGAATAGCTGCATTATGCTGCGCCAATCCTTCGGCATTTTTAAAATTCCTGTTGCAAATCTCGCATCTAACTTTCTCCGCCATTACACTTTTAATTTGTATAAGCTTTTAAATCTTGGTAAAATTCATCAATCACCAAATAAAATTAAGCTGAACTTACTAAAGTTCAGCTTCTATGGCCTGCTCAAAAACAGAGTAGGGCTGTGCTCCCGAAAGGAGTCTGCCATTTATAAAGAATCCCGGCGTTCCTTGAACTCCTGAATTTGCTCCGTCCTGAAAATCTTCTTGGACTTCATTCTTGAATTTGTTAGAATCTAAGCATGATGAAATGTCATATCCAATTTCTTTTGCCCATGCTTTTAAATCATTATTTGTAAATGTAACTGTTTTTGTTACAGGGCCTTCTTTACTTCCCGAATCAAGTATATTCTGCTCTTCAAAGATTTTATCGTGATATTTGAAGTAAGCTTCGTCTCCCTCTTTTTCTCTTACACATTCAGCTGCAATTGCTGCCGGGGCTGCACTTGGATGAAGACTGTCTATTGGGAAGTCTCTATAAACTAATTTAACTTTTCCAGTATCAATATAATTTTCTTTTAATTCCGGCAAGGTTTCTGTCCAGAATTTTCTGCAGAACGGGCATTGGTAATCTGAAAATTCAATTATTGTAACTGGCGCGTCTTTGTTTCCGAGAACTGCATCGTCATCTTCACTTACTTCTGTTCTTTCTGTCGGACCTTGAATAACTTGTCCTGCAGCTCCTCCTGAATTTGAGTTGCTCTTGCCTAAAATTGAATTGCTCTTGCCGAAAAAAATAAAAGCTCCAACAATTAATATTGCAATCAGAATAAAAGTAGAATATTTCCACAAGCTTTCTTTTCTTATCGTTATTGTTTCTTCATCACTCATTCCTTTTATTTAATAAATAGATATATAAATCTTTTGTTATTGAAATTTTCTAACAGCCTAAAAAATTAATAATATTTTTATACCAGTAATTTTACATATATTTATGCTGATTTTAGGAATTGACGATTCTGGAAGGGGCCCCTTAATAGGCCCAATGTTTTTAGCTGGAGTCTTGATAAAAGAAAAAGACCAAGATTATTTGAAACATGAGGGAGTAAAAGATTCAAAGCAAGTTTTGCATCCAAAGAGAGTAAAGCTTTCAGGATTAATTAAAGATATTTGTATTGCGTATCATATTGTTTCCTCAACTCCAGAGCAAATAGACCTTTCCTTAAACAAAGGAGTAAATCTTAATACTTTAGAAGCCATAAAAACCGCAGAAATAATAAATTATTTAATTAAAGGCCAAAATGAGCCAATTAAAGTTATTGTTGACTGTCCAAGCCCTAATACTGCTGCATGGAAAGCAGTGCTTTTAGCCCACATAAAAAATAAAAATCTTGAAATCAGATGTGAGCATAAGGCGGATATTAATTATCCAGCCGTCTCAGCAGCATCTATTTTAGCCAAATGTGCTAGAGAAGATTCAATTGCTGAAATCCATCAGAAATTTGGAGATTTCGGCTCTGGTTATGTCCATGATCCTGTTACCCAAGAATTTTTAAAGAAATATGGAACAGAATTGCAAGACTCCGGACTTTTCAGGAAAACCTGGGCTACTTGGCAGGCTCACCTGGCTGAAAAACAGCAGAAGAAATTAGGGGATTTTTAGTTATTTTATCTGCTAATTTGATCAGTGTAAATACAGGTATATTTTGTTCTTCCATTGTTATTTTCTCAGAATTCAGTCTGAGGCCCACTACCTCTAAAATACCTCTTAATGCCAGAATTTAAAGCTTTCTATAATTAATCATATTTTTCCAAAGGAATTATATTTGGAATATTATATAATTCCTTATCTGCAGTTATTAAAGGACAGCCATAAATCTGAGAAAGCGCTATGTAAACCGAATCATAAATTGTTATGTTATACTGCATTGAAATGCTGACAGCTTTATTAAGTATTATTTCATTAATCTTTTCTACTTTGAAATCTATATTGAATAAGTCTTTGCTTATCTTTAATAGGCCTCGTTCATTATTTTTCTTATATCTTAATGAATTTAAAACCTCTAGAAAAGCAAATTCAGGAATAATAATATCAATCTTTTCAGATAGATATTCCTCTTTTAATTTTAGGGCTTTATCAGTTGAAATCTCTTCAGCAAACCATTTTACTATTACAGAAGCATCTAAAATCTTCGCTTGTCTCTCCATTCCCTTATAATTTCTGTTCCTGTTTTGCCTTCATTAAAGACTCCCGACGCCCTTATTTTGTCCATTGATTCTGAAGCTTTTCTCATTTTTTCCCTGTTTTTCTGCCTATTTTCTTCTATCTGCCTAATTATTGCTTTTCTTAAAATAGCACTCCAATTAATATAATCCAATGCTTTCATTTTCTCTCTTAGGCTTTTGTCTATTCTTACCGAAATAGTTGTGTCTGTCATGTAATACAAATATTACATGTATTATTTAAATCTTTCTATTTATAAATTTAGCAAGCAAAGAGCAGAAGAAACTTGGTGATTTCTGATTATAAACTTCTTGATCTCACTCTATAATCGCTTATAACAGTAAAATGAGAATAAAGTTCTTCTTTAAGAACCTCTATAGATTTAATAATACTTTTCTATACTTTATGATAGCATCGTAAAGAAAATATTAAAACTATACGATATTATAGTATAGTCTTCTCTAATCAAGGCAAAAGTCTAACAATTGCTTGGAGAAAAGCATGTAAAATAGTTTCTTCCTATAAAGAGAAACATTTATAAATAGTTTCCTCTTATATAATACTATGATAACTAAGGAAAAATGGGCAGAAATAATCAAGGATTTTCAAGAAAAGAAAATGCCTTTAATAATTCCAAGAGAGCAAGTAATAAAGCTAGCAGAAGACATGAAGCGGGCGGTCTCCATTATTGGGCCAAGACGGGCTGGAAAGACATATGAAATGTTCTTTTTGATAAATCAAATAAGAGAAAAATATGGGATTGACAAGGTTCTTTATATTAATTTTGAAAGAGCAGATCTAGGAGACATTACTTCTAATGACTTAGTAAAGATGCTTGAAACATATTATGAATTGCACCCTGAAAATAAAGGAGAGAAAGTATGGCTCTTTCTAGACGAAATACAGAATGTTGCAGGATGGGAGCATTTTGTCAGAAGTTGTTTAGATGAGGAAATAGCTGTATTTTTATCAGGCTCAAGTTCAAAATTATTAAGCAAGGAGATAGCTACTAGCATGCGTGGAAGAAATATTTCTTATCATATTTATCCATTTTCTTTTAGAGAATACTTATCAGCAAAGGATTTCAAGATAAAGAAATTTTATTCTTCAAGCGAAAAATCAATTCTTAGCAAATTATTTGAAGAATATCTTGTCTCTGGAGGATATCCAGAAACAGCAATATACAGCGTAGAGAAGGATAAAATAATTAAAGATATTTATGATACTGCTATATACAAAGATGTAATTGAACGAGGAAAGATAAGAAATACCAAAGCATTAAAGACGCTTATAAGCGCGCTATTAACAGCCAAAGAATTCTCAATACATAAATTCTATAATTTTATTAAATCTCAGGGAATCAAGATAAGCAAGAACTTACTATATAAATATGTTGACCTATTAAATGATGCCTTCTTTGTTTTTCTTCTTAGGAAGTATAGTTTATCTTACAAAAAAAGTGAGCAATCTTTGCCTAAGGTATATTTTATTGATAATGGACTTTTAACTATGAATGGTATTGATGATAAAGGAAGATTGCTTGAGAATCTTGTTTTCCTGGAACTTGTGCGCAGAAATAAGGACATAGCTTATTATCAAAATTCTCTTAAGGAAGAAGTTGATTTTGTTGTAAAGAAGGGAAAGAAAGTTATCCAGCTCATTCAAGTCTGTTATGATGCTGAAAACTTTATGACTAGGGACAGAGAATTAAAAGTACTAATTAAAGCTAGTGATGAGTTTAAGTGCAATAATCTTTTATTGCTTACTATGCATGAGGAAAAAGAAGAGAAAATAAATGGCAAGTCCATAAAGGTAAAACCTGTTAGCAAGTGGCTTCTTGAAGTGTAATAGAATATACATTTATTATAAATATCGATAATTCTGATAATTGGAATAAGTATTTGTCCAGAATTATCGTGATAGATAATTCCAAAAACCTATACTAATCAAGGGAATTATCTATAATACAACAAAGCGAAATGCAAATCTTAGAGAACTTGAACAAAGGTCAAAATGAAGCCATTATATTTTTAATATTTACCTTGTTTTTTCCCATGTTTTTCCACGGATTATTTTTCCTCTTAAAAATATTTTTTATATTATATTTATCTGGTTTTAAGCTCTTATTAACTTCTTTCCAGGAAAGAGGCACTGCAACTGGCGCTCCTTCTCCGGCTCTAATAGAATAAGGAGCAACGGCATGTTGTGATTCATAATTTCTCCTGTAATCCAGGAAAATCTTTCCTTCTCTTTTTTTCTTGATAAATTCAGTGCTTATCAGGTCTCTGTTTTCCTTTGCAAATTTTTCCGCAATTTTTTCTATGAATTCCTTGACTTCTTTATAATTGGCATTTCTTTTTATTATTATGATAATATGAAGCCCCCTGGAGCCAGTTGCCATTACTAATGGCTTTATTCCTAGTTTTTCAAGAAATTTTTTTAATTTTAAAGCAGCTTTTTTCACATTTTCAAAATCATTTTCTTTGCTAGGGTCTAAGTCAAACACAATTTTATCATGATAATTCAATTTATCTTTTCTTGAAAGAAAAGTATGAACAGTTATTACTGCCTGCGTTGCTAAATAAACAAGGTCAGCAGTCTTTTCAATTATTACATATTTTGTCTTTCCATGTTCTTTTTTCGGAATGTCAAAATGCCCAACCCAATCCGGAAAATATTCAGAAATATCTTTCTGATAAAAGCCTTCTTTATTTATCCCGTCTGGAAATCTCTGCATTGCAATAGGCCTGTCTTTCAAATAAGGCAGCATTTTTTTAGATATTTTATAATAATATTTAATTACCTGGCCTTTGGTAATCCCAGATTTAGGAAAAAGCACTTTATCTATATTACTCAGCTTTATTTCCTTTCCATCCACTTTAATAATCTCTTCTTTGCTCATTTTGCTTACCAATTATTTTATATTTAAATAAACTTCTTAATGTTTATATCCAAAGACCTTATCATAATCCTTATGATCAAAAATATCCATAATAAATGTGATTATTTCAATTTGATTTCCAGTAATAGTATAAACTAATTTCCATCTGTCAGCTAATTCAATTCTCCAAGCATTATCTACATCAAATTTTTGAATATACTTTAGAGGAATTTGCTTCTTCTTTACCTGATCGCCAGCAAAAGGATTTTGTTTTAACAAGTCCCTAACTCTATTAATGCTTCTTAATAAAGTCTGATGAAAAGAACTATCAATTCCTTTTAGCTTTTCTTCGCCAACGATTTTATTCAACTCTTGATAAACTTGGTCAGCCTCTTCAGAAAGTTTTACAACCACCTCTTTTCCTTGAAACATTATATCTCCCTAGCATTTTCAATTGCTTTTTTCAATTTAGGACTAGGATTATAGATCCATAAAATGCCTTTATGGCTGTCGATTATCATCCCCCTTTCTTCAAAATATCTCAATATTAAATTTAGCGTTTGATGCATAATCTTAGTGGGTAATCTTCTTTTTAGCTCTTCTCTGTCTATCATAGTATCAGCCTCTCTCAAAGTTTTTTCTACCATTAACATTGTTCTTAAACTAGGATAATGTATTATTTCTTTTTCTTTATATATACTCATATTAATATTTATATAAGTTCATATATAAATCTTTCTCTTTTTAGAACTAAAGTACAATCATCCTTCTTTTTCAATCTGCTTCAATGTCCTTCCTGTTAAGGCAGACTTATCATCTCTTTTTTCTTTTTTTGCAGCCCTTGGTCTCATTATTAGCCAATTTTTTTCCTGTCCTTTAAACTTTACTAGAATGTAATCTCCCTTAAGCTTTTTTCCATTAAGAATAACATGAATCTTTCCATTTTTTAAAGATTCTTTCATATTTATTAATTTTCCTTTGCCATAATTATAATTCTCATAATTTCCATAATCCCATATCATTACAGTTCCAGCTCCGTAGTTGCCTTCAGGAATTATGCCTTCAAAGCTTCCATAATCTAAAGGATGATCTTCTGTCATGACTGCCAGTCTTTTTTCTCCCGGATTCGGAAGCTCTTTAGGGACCGCCCATGACACTAGAACTCCAGAAATTTCAAGGCGGAAATCATGATGCAAGTGAGAAGCATCATGCATTTGCACAACAAATTTAGGATTTTTCGTAGGCTTTGCCTTGTCTTTACTAAGGTCTATTAATTTAATTCTCTTTTTTCCAGATGGCTCTTTGGTTTTTTCAAAATTCCTTTTTCTGGCATATTCAGCTAAAGCTCCCATTTATTTATTAATGAAAAAGGATAAATAAAGCTATGTCTCTTTTATAAAAGAATATATTTATTAATATTAAAAACAAATAAACAGGATGCATATAAAAACTACGAAAGTATTAGGAATTCTATCTGTCATTTTAGGCATATTTTTTCTTCTCAATGCATATACTTCTATTACAGGATTTGTTATTGCGGAGAAAATTGGAAAGGGAGTCAGCTCAATATTAGGCATTGTTTTTATTGCTGTTGGCATAGGACTTTTATCTTATCGCTCATCAGAAGCTTATGAATCCCGTGAGTCAAAATTAAGCCATATGATTGGAAAGCACAAATGGGAAAACCTATCAGAAAAAGATAAAATTGCATATAGTGAAACTCCCCATAGCAAGCTATGGGGCATCTAGAAAAGAAAACTAGATTTTATCTTGAAAACTTTATGTGACGATCTAAACGCTAGGTTCTACAAACTTATAGCTTTATCCCCGCAGCAAGCTGCGGTGGTATTATAGAGAATAAATCATATCGCAGGCATCTTGAAGCAGAAGAGCGTAGAGAATACAACAAGCAAAGACAGCTTACACATCACGAGCTTGAAAATCCAAATATCATAAGAACACAGCATTTTGAACGTGCAATCAGAGGATACGACGAAGATGCAATTAAAAGAGCAATTAATAAGATTAGTAAAGGTCTTGGCAGAGAAGAGAAATTACGCACTGGTGGTTGGTCAATTCGAGTCTCAAAAGGAGACAGAATTATTTATAATAGAGAAAAAGACGGCAGAATTATTCTTAAAGACCTTATTTTAGATGATGAATATTCTAGAAGAGTTTAGCGATGGGCAACATCAATCTGCTGTTTGCAGGTATGGCAATGGATAGAAATAATAGGATTAGAGTTTCTTAAGAGTCTCTGTGTCTTCTCTAAGGGTAAAAACTTAACCACTCTTTCTTTTATGGCATCATGCAAAGCAAAATAGACTTTCTTCTCAGCTGCATGTTGATAAAGCGATTTATAGTAATCTTGCACAGCGCTTTTTAAATTACCTACTTCTATTTGATAGTCTCTAAGAAAAGCCTGATTTCCCTGCTGAGGATTTTTAAGGTCTGCATTTCTTTTAAAGAACTTACATTTGATTTCCAATTTTCTGGCAGCTTTTCTTTTTTCAAAAAGCTCTGCTAAATCTTGACACTTACAATAATCACTTTTTTGCATTAATTGCTCTAAATATTTTTCTTGGTTCATTGTTGAGTTTCTATTTCTTTTCTTAATACAGTCAAGGGCAATAATTGAATTTCTAAAGATTTTACTGAATTAACAATTTGTTGAATAAACGGTGCATTTATTATTACATTGAGATAATCCTCCCAATCTAAGAAATTATTAATTGCTTGCTTATCAGACAAATTCCAATAATAATCTCCTTCTAAAGGAAAAACAAATGCCATCCTTAATGCAGAAGAATATCCTAGAGCAAACTTCTTTTTTTGTCTTCTATAAGGAATAGAAGCATTAATTCCTATACTGCTTAAAACAGAATTATCTAAAATCCTATTTGCTTGCTCAAATCCCTCATGCATCATGTAGGCGGTAAGACTTGTTGTTAAAATCTCTCTTTTTTGCTCTAAAGGCCTTGCTGTTTCTATTTCTAATCTTTCAATAAGATTGCGAATGTCTTCGTCTGTTCTTGTAGAACCAATTTCACGGGATAAAGTTGATTCTGTGACATAAAAAGGAGTTTTTTGCAAGGCTAACCAGGCAAAATGATTAAATTCATGAACATAGGTTGCAATAATCTTTTCAGAGTATGCGGATGCTCCAGAATATTTGAAACTCTCGTCTGAAACATAAAATCCAGGGGCAATTCTTACCTTTTTTTGCTTAAAAGTTCTATCTGGATTAAGAGCAAAATCTGGACTTACCATGAGTATAAGTTTACTGCACTGCGATTTGCCTGTGAATTTGGTCCCTGATATTTTCTCCAATTCATCCTTTGTATTAATAAAGCTCTCAGGAGTTAAAATAGTCTGAGAAGCTCTAGCTAGCTTTTGATAATTCTTTTCGCCAAATATTTCTAAGTATCTTTTATTTAATCTATCTCTATATTCTTCAACTTGTTCTGCAAGGCTTTCAACTTTGCCATGATAGACAAATGCTTTATCCATTAGAACCTCCAAATAGAACATATTTTACTGGAAGCTCAATTCCATTTCCGCTTTCTACTAATCCGAAGCCGCAATCCCAATATTCGTGTGTATTTTTACTTCTAGCGGCTTTAATGCTAATATCTTCTTCATATAATTCAATTTTATATTTTTGAGCAAATCTCTTCAATGCGTTTAAAACTTGAATATTCTTTCTTCCATGAGCTTCATGTCCAGAGTGTATGGGGCTTGCAATAGCTACTGGTTTTCCAGCTTCTTCATAAATTGCTAGGGCCTTATCTGCTAAACTTCCGATAAAAGCAGTGCCATAGTCCTCGCTCCATTCATTAGAGTAAATGTTTTCTACTAATAATGTAGGCATATTTCCATTGCCTACTAATCTAATTAAACTCATTCCAAATGGTTTGCCATCGCCATTTACGAAGTGGTATAATTTCTTATTTGCATCAGCCGGAAAGCTCAATAAAGACCTATTCAAATTATTATCATTCTTCCAATTCTGGCAGTGTGGTACAGGTATCTCGCCCATTCTTAGCATATCTTCTAAGTCATCCGTCTCTGCTACAATTATCCTTCTTGCTTCCCTATATACTGGCTGGTCTAAAGTATCTTTTATCCATAGCGCAGTTTCAAAAAGAGGATTTCTTGATCTTCTTTTAGATATATTTTGTGCAATCGCTAAAATTTGGGCATAACTTTCAGTAGATAACTCCTTAATCCCCTTTAGTAATTTAGTATAAGCAATTCTTTCCCTTAGCAATCCTGTTTCGTATCCTAAGTCTCGGGCTTCACTTTTAGGCAATCCTTGCCTTAAAGCCTCTTCATTTTTCCGGATTTTATTCTCCAAGTCTTTTACTTCTTCTCTATCTAGAGTGATTTTGTAATGCTGCCCATAACTTTCCTGTAACTTTGGAAATAAATCTCTAACCGCATCTACATGAGATTTTAAAGCATCTAGCTCTCCAACCAATCTTGTGACTCTTCTATTTTCCTTCCATGCAGAAATTCTATCTTCAAGAACAGCTAATTGCTCTGATGCAAGATTATGAGTATATCTCCATTCTGGAAATCTATCTTCCAATTCTGCCTCTATTATTTCTCTAATCAACCCTATCTGTTTAGGATTTTGGTAATGAGAATAGCTGGAAAGAGTTGTCAGAATGTCTCCTACTTTCCTAAATCTCTCATCTTTATCCACTCTTTCTAAATACTTTTCCAGATTTTGATCTGTGAGGCCTATTTTTCTTAGGCCTCCATCTACAAGCTGCAGCTTAAGGTTTCTTAGAGTTTTTTCTACTGAAGTTAAGGAAAAATGATATTGAAAATCTGAACTTCTACTTACTAAGGATATTGCTGACAACACTTTTGCTAAATTTCTTGCATTATTTGAAATAGAGGCCGCATGCTCAAGGATTTCCTTACCATTTTCTAAATCTTGCAATGAAGAAAGGCCATGATAGAACCTTCTTTGCAACTCTCTTCCTTCTTGATAGTCTGCGTTTTTAGCAAAATCAGACAAACGAGTAGAAGTCTCTACAGAAGGGCTTAAAGCTTCAATAGATGCTAAAACAGGAATTGTTAAGCCTGATTCTATTATGGCCTTCAAGCCTCTTCTGGAAACAATATTTGATATATTATCTAACCCTTGTGAATTTCTTAAATCTCTATCAAGCATATAGAGCTGCTCAACAATCTCTTTATAAATTAATTTAGATTCTTCATCGGATAATTTTTGCTGGCTTAATTCTAGGTCTGGGAATTGTTCTTTTAGTTCTTTGTAAGATCTTCTTGTTCCGTAAGTAAGCTGGCTTACAGCGACTTCCTCTAAAGCGCCTCTTTCTAACTTACCTTCTTCAGACAATCCGAGAATATCTTTTAAAAGATTCCAATCTCCTAATTTTATTGCAGAACTTGTATATTTATTTAGTTGTGATATTTTTGGCCTTACACCTAAAGCACTAGCAACAGTTCTTATCCCTTCTATTTCATGCCTTGCAATATCTTCATTGGAAACATCATATTCTTCCCGCTCTTCGCCTTCATCATAATATGCGTCATCTCTTTCTCTTGCTTGTTTCTTTATAGCATCTATCACTCTCTGCCTGTTTCTTTCAAGATTCTTCAAGAAATGTGACAAAAAGGCTTCAGCAAATACTCTTTCTGCTTCTCCGAATTTTACTGGGTTTCCGGATTTTATTCTTTCTATTAAACCATCAAATTTTTCTTTAGCTTCTCTCATTTTATTCTCTTTAAAAATTTATTTAGTGCAAATTCAATAAGATGACTTTTATTTCTAAACAGACCTTTTACTATAAAGCAATCTGAACTATCTATAGTTTTCTCTTCAATGCTTATACTAAGTTTCTTCTTCATAGTAAAAAGTAGTAAGATATACACTTTATAAGTTTTTCTAAATGTAACTACTTAAAAATTATATATAATTCGCAGTTTTATCTTGCCGATTGTCTTAAGTCTTTTCCAATTCTTTCAGAGAATCTAAAAGTTAAAAGATATGTACATTGCAATGACCACAAGATTTGTAAATAAGTACATCCTGATGTACATAAGATTAACATGGAAAAGGCAAAAATGGATGTTTAATTAGAGCATCCTAAGTTTAAAAAAATAGGTTTTAACTAGCTTGCTTCGCTTCGGCCTGAACTTCTTCCTCTTGTTTTGGCATTTCATCTCCGACCTTCAGGCTCAAAAACTCAAAAAATCCTTCATAGAAACATTTATAAATAAATGAACAGATGTTCATTAATATGAACAAACATACAAAAAAATTTACAAAGACAGAAAAAGAAATACTGGATTTTTTATTCAAATATCCAACAGCTTCTTTTAGAGGCAGAGCCTTAGCGGTAAAGATAAAAAGGCCTGTTTCCGGAGTTATAAAATCTGCCAGAAGCCTTGAAAGCCAGAATTTAGTAAAAATAAGCAAGGATTTTACTCTATCCATAAGGCTTAATAGGGATAATAAAGAAACATTCATATTAAAAAGAATTAATAATCTTAAGTCACTTTATCAAAGCGGACTCGTATATTATTTATCTGATAAATTTCCTGGTTCAACTATAATTATTTTTGGAAGCTATTCTTATGGGGAGGACACAGAAGAATCCGATATAGACATAGCAATTATAGGATATTCAGAAAAACATCTTGATGAATTGGCAAGATACAGCGATAAATTAAAGAGAGAGGTTCAGCTGCATTTTTTTAAGGATATAAAATCAGTGCATAAGAATTTAAAGGAAAATATTGTTAATGGCATAGTGCTGGAAGGAACTATAAAATTATGAGGACTTTTGAAGAATTTCTGGAGCAAGGCTTAGTAAAGAAAAAGAAAAAAGATGAGGCGAGAGCGAAAAGCTTGATTGAAGGGGCGGGAAAAAGAAAAGCAATTATGGAAAAATACCTGCCAATGAATGAGGAAACAGCAATTCAAATAATTGAAGAATCTTACGATATTATAAGAGAGCTTTTAGAAGCCAAGCTTAGCAAAGAAGGATATAAAAGTTATAATCATGAGGCAGTCGTTTCTTATTTATCAAATCTTGAATTTTCTAAAGACGAAGTTATTTTTGTTGATAAATTAAGGGAGATTAGGCATGGAACAAAGTACTATGGAAAAGAAGTAAGCTTGGAATATGCTGAAAAGGTAAAAAAGTTTCTAGATGAAATTTATGAGAAATTAAAGAAAATTGCTTCTGAATAGGATAAATAAATTTATGCAGCCTTGTTTTCAGTAGTGATACCTTCTTCTTTCTTTTCTTCATCTCCGACCTTCAGGCTCAAAATCTTAGAAACGCCATCATGCATGCTTACTCCATAAAGAATATTAGACTCCATTATTATAGCGTCATTGTGCGTAATTATAATATACTGCCCGTATTTCATATATTTATGTAACAAAGCAGCCAATCTCTCTGAATTTCTCTTGTCAAGCGCAGCATCAATTTCATCAAAAATATAAAAGTGATACGGTTTATGCTCCTGAATTGCAAAAAGCAATGACAAAGCAACTAAAGTCTGCTCTCCACCTGATAAGGATGTGACATCAAAATATTTCCCCTTGGCCAATTTAACAACTATATTAACTCCTCCCGCAAAAATATCCTCTTCATTTTCTAATTCTAAAAATGCAGTGCCTTTTGCAGAAAGCTTTAAAAAGTTCTGAGAAAAAAGCTCATTAATTGCCTTAAATGTTTTCATAAAAGTCCTTGTTTTTTTCTTGTCAATTTCCTCAATAATTTTCAGGATCTCTGCTTTTTCCCTTTCAAGAATATTTACCTTTTCCTGCACAATATCATACTCTTTTTTAACCTGCTCATAAACTTCCAAAGCCCTCATATTAATGCTTCCTATTTGAATTAATGCTTCCTGCGTTTTTCTTAGCCTTTCTTCCAAAGCGTCTAAGCTTCCAGATATTAATTCCAATCCAGAAAATTCCTGCATTTCCATATCAAGAACTTCTTTTTCCGCATCAAGCTTTGCTTTTCCAATTTTCAGATAATTAACCTGCTCATCATACTGTCTTATCTCTCCCTGCACTTCAGACAATTCAAGGCTTTTTTCCTGGATTTCTCTCTGAAAAGAATCCCTGGTTTCAAACATTTTTTTAAACCTGCTATTTAACTCCTGCTCCTGCTTTTCCCTCTCTGCCAACGCTCTTGCTCTGCTCTCAATATTAATTAAAAGATTCTTAATCTCATTATTTATGTCCTGCAAATCCTTATTTCCTCTTTTTATTACATTTCTTATGTTTTCCAGCTCTCTTTCCTTGTAAAGAATAGTTGTGTCAGCATCTTCCTCTGTTCTTGATGAAATTTCCTCAATTTCAAGCATTTTTGCGTCATATTTTTCCTCTATTCCTGGCAATCCCTGAACTTTAATTTCAAAAGCTCTCCGCTTTTCTTTTATTTTCTTTATTTCATTTTCAAGCTCATGCTCATTTTCAACCTCTGTTTTTAATTGCTTCTTTTTTTCTTCAATTGCCGTGTGCTTTATCATCTCATTTTCAGTTATAGAAATAATATTTTTTATTGAAACAATTTCATCATGTATTTTCTTTTCCTGCTCTTTTATCTTTAATATTTCTTCTCTTGCTTTATTAAAAATTTCCTGCGCTTTCTCAATCTTTTTATCTGCATCATCCAAAACATGCTTAATATGTTCTTGTGTAATTTTGCTTTGGCATAAAGGGCATATATCAATCTCCCTTACCCTTGATTCAATTGACTTGGCTTTTTCAATCTCAGCTTCAGAAATTCCAATATTTTTTTCATTTTTTAATTCCTTGTTTCTTAGCTCTCCTAATAATTTTTCTTTCTCAATTACCTCACTCTTTAATTTCTTTATTTTATTATTACCTTCTTCTTCATTTTTACATTCCAGATTTGCAGAGTAGCTTTCAATATCTTTTAATATCCTATCTGAATTAGCTTTTGTTTTAGAAAGCTGTTTTTCCCTGTCCTGAATCAAAGCTTTTAAGGAAAGCAGCCCGCTTTTAACTGACATGAGATTATTTCTCTGCTCCCCTATTTCCTCAAATTCCTGCTTTTTCTTGCGCAATTCCTGCGCTTTTTTCGCCATTAAAGGACTTTCTTTTTTCAATTCCTTTATCTCATTTTCCAGTTCAGGAATGCTCCTTTCCATCTCTCTAATTCTTAATTCAACTTCACTTCTCCTGTTTTCATAATTCTCTCTTCTTACTTTTAATCCTTCCAATTCAGCTTTTAAATTTGCAATCTGATTGCGCAGATTTTCCTGCTCAAATCCAGAAGCCTGCTGAATTTTCTTATTAATTTCCAAAATTCCAGCATTTAATTTTTCTATTTCATTCTGCAATTTTTCAGCTTCATTTTTCAGCTTGTCTTTTTCATCGCTTTTTTCCTGAATAGATTTAATTATAGAAGCAAGCTCTTTCTTTTTTTCCTCAATTTTCTTATTCAAAATAGATGCCCTGCACCTCTTTCCTGTTAATTCAAGCTCTTTAAATCGCAGGGCCTGGCTTCTTTCTTTTTCCAGATTTCTCAAATAACTACTCCTCTCTCTTAAGATTGCGGATATTTCTTTCAGCCTTTCATCTGTCTTTTCTAATTCATGAAGGCTTTTTTCTTTTCTTGATTCATAAATGCTTATCCCAGCAACTTCTTCTATTATTTTTCTTCTGTCTTCTGAATGCATTATCACAATTGATTGAATTTGCCCCTGCTGTATTATATTAAAGCCATATGGATCAATTCCTGCTTGCGCAAGCATTTCAATAACTTCTGTTCTTGTTTTTAACTCGCCATTAATTTTATAAACTCCCTGCCCATTATTTCTTGCTATGCGTATTAGATGAACTTCATCTTTGTCTACTGCAAAGGTTCTGTCAGTATTGTCAAAAACTAACTCAACAACAGCTTCTTTTACCGGTTTTATGTATTTGCTTCCCATGAAAAGCAGGTTTTTAGCTTTTGCAGCCCTGATTGATTTTATGCTTAATCTGCCAAGGACAAAGCAAATGGCATCCGATAGGTTAGTCTTTCCACTTCCATTAGGCCCCAAAATAACATTAACTTCCCTGTCAAAAAGAATTTCTGTCCTTCTGGCAAAGCTTTTGAATCCAGACATCACCATCTTTTTAATGTAAACCATTATCTCAAAAAGAATAGTGGCTATTTAATATTTATTATATTTTCATAGCCTTAATTCGTAATCTACGGTAACTTTAGCTATATAAAAACTTAGAAAACTATTATATTAATTTATATATCTGTTTATTTTTTCAACCTCTCAGAAAAATAAAAAAGCAGGAACGAGAAAAGCCAGAAGCTGTTTATTACAGTCCAGAATTCTGCAGAGCTGAAAAGGTCAAATCCAACCTGACCTAGTCCTATAAAGATAAACAAGAGGCTTACAACTAGGGATATATCACCTATAACCCTAAAAAATCTAGACCAAAAATTCGGAACCTTTACCGGAATAAATAATTTTCTTGAGCCTCTTTTTGCCATCCCTTTTATAGCAAAAAGGTATATTTAAAACTTGCCTTCTTTAGGATTATCTATTAAACCCTTTTTCACTAAATAATCTTCTAATACATGATAGCTGTTTTTCCCTGCATTTCTAAACTTAAAAAATTCTCTATTTCTATAAACTCTCATAAGTTATATATGTTCTAGTGGCTTTTCTTTTGCCATAAGATTGATGCATAAATTTAACATGTGGTTCTTTAAATTCCTCATCAAAAACTATCTTTAATAATCCTCTCTGTTGTTCACTTAAAGTTAATCCTCTTGTTTGAGAGTGGGCTTCAATTATAGAAGCATAATTATCATATTGAGCTATCATTCTATCATAAGCATTTTGTCTTTCTTTTTCATCCATATTCTTCTATATTATCCTTAGCATTTAACAATTATGAATCGGGAAGCTACAAAGTTAAATAAAAAAATAAAAAAATTAATTAACTTTAGTAGTAGCTTTCTCCGAATTCTTCTTTTTCAGGTTTTCTTGTTAGCAACACAATAAGCACTACGAGAAGCACAACAAAAATTATTGCAAGAATAACTGTCAATAATACAGTTGTATTTCCTGCTGTCCTTTTGCCGCCATCAACATTTGCTGTAAAGCTTTCTTGCTTGACAAGGTCGCCATTAGAGATTACATTTACTGCAAATGTATATTTGCCCGCTTTTAAGGCTCTGGCATTTACATCAACAGTCTTGCTTTCTCCTGCTGGAACTACTACGACTGAATCATCTACGCTGACTTCCAGATTCTCGCTAGAACTCTCCCCAACCAGTTCATAGATTCTAACTCTGTCTCCAGAATTTACCAAGGTAAGGCTGTATGTTTCCTTTTCTCCTACTCCAAATGTCTTTGAAGCAGATCTGGAAATGACAGCGCTGTCTGCTTCTGATGCGCCAGCTATTGAGACTTTTTTGCTCAATGTAGTGGCAGAATCGCTGTTATAAGCTTCAAGCTCAACAACATAAACTCCGGCTTTAGCGCTTCTTGGGATGTTTAAAACAATCCTTCTTTGAGCAGAGTCTTCCTTATCTGGGTCGTCTTGATCTACAGGCGATAAATCTCCAAAGTAAGCTCTTCCTTCAACACCTAATGTAGGTATTTTAGCTCTTACAAAAGTGTCTTCAGCTTCTTGTCTGCCTCTGTTCTTCAAAACAACATCAACAACAAGATTTTCTCCAGCTCTTATTTCAGTAGGCATGTTTGCATCAAGAATCTCTACAATATAAGATTCTCTCTGAGCTTTTATTCTTACAATGTCGGCAGTAGGCAATCCTCCATCTCTGCTTTCCAATGAGATATATAATCTCATTTCTTCTTCAGGCTCAATGTCAAAAGGTATAGGTACAGCAACAAGTCTACTATATGTACTTCCTGTTATTACATCAAACCTATTAGAAGAAGCCGCATTGCTTTCTTCGCCAGAAATCCACACTTTTAGCCTAACATCGCTCGCATTATCAAGTGCTTGGAATGTAACTCTTACAGGAAGAGTTTCTCCTGCAAAAGCCCCAACATTAATAGCGGCGCCGCTCAATGCTCCGGCACTTTCAACGCCATTAACTTCAACACTTGTAATCTTTGCAAAATTATGCACAAGTCCTTGTATGTTCTCATGCGTAGCGCTTACACCAGTCAATAAAAAAACCAGCGCAAGTACTGCAACAAGTAAAACCAAAATATTTTTTGATTCCATGGTTTTAAATAAATTTAATTAAAATTCTTAATAATTAACCATATTTAAACTTTATGGTGATAACATAAATATAGTTATTTTATAGTTACGAAAGAATTAAAAAGGTATACTTAAGTATACCTTAATGGACTCCGGATTTAACAAGGATATAACAACAATCAAAATTTCAAAGGCAACTAAATCAAGAATAGAAAATCTTCGTTCTTATAAAAGGGAAAGCTATGAGGAAATCATGGAGAAAATTCTTTCCGTTCTCAATTTGTGCAGAATTGCCCCTGAAAGCGCACAAAGAAAACTCATTTTAATAGATAAAGAAAGACAAAGGAATTTGAAGATAAATAATAAAAGTGAAGCGAAGAAAGATAATTATTTAGAAATAAAAAAGAATGAGAAAAATATCAAAATTAATA
Source organism: Candidatus Woesearchaeota archaeon (assembly GCA_964545215.1). Classification (GTDB taxonomy): domain Archaea; phylum Nanobdellota; class Nanobdellia; order Pacearchaeales; family GW2011-AR1; genus VGKP01. The sequence continues at coordinate 19,375 of CAZJEV010000001.1, read as the reverse complement.
AGCCTTATAATAACGTTAATAAATTCATTGATAAATTACGAAGATGAATTTATAATTGCATTTTTTCCAGACATGGAAAGAATAGTAATTGATTCAAAGATAATGCATGGAAAGCCTGTTATTAAAGGTACAAGAGTGCCTATAGAAGTTATACTTGGCAGCTTAATAGGCGGCATGACTTATGAAGAAATTGAGCAGGAATATGGTGTAAAAAGGGAAGACATTCCTGCTGCAATAGCATATAATTAATAATCATTTCATCTTCTTCCACATTTCCAGCCCTTCAACGCTATCTTGCACAAGAGTCGGGCTTTCGTTAATTATTCTTATTTCCTTATCTTTTGGTAGATTTTTAAGCAATTCTTTCCACGCTTCTTTGGGTGTAGAAATATGATATTTTTCTCCTTTATCTCCATAAACAATTCCTGAAAAATGAACATGCCATTCTTTTTCCGGAAACAACTCCTTGATCTTTTTATAATCAACTTTTTTTTCTCTTGCCAAGATATGCGCAAAATCAATGCAAAATGCACATCCAGTTTCTTTATGCAGTCTTGAGATTTCTTTAACACTCCCGAAAACATTAACTCTTCCCATTGTTTCAGCAGCAATTTTTATTTTCCATTTTCTCTTTTTTATCTCATTCATTATTTCTTCTATTTCCTGTTTAATTATCTGATAGCTTTGCTTCTTATTTTCAGCTGTTTTTCCTCCATCTGTATAATATCCAGGATGAAAAACAACTAATTTTACTCCTAGGAGTTCTCCAACTGCACAACAATCAATAATTCTTTTTTTGCTTGCATCTCTTTTTTCTTTTTCAAGAGAATTTAAATTAAGCCAATACGGAGCATGAATCGTTAAATCAATTCCAAGCTCCATGGCTTTCTTGCCGATCCTTTTGGCATCCTCCGGATTTTTAATGTAAATGCTGTAAGTAAATGCTATCTCACATGCTTTTAAGCCGAGCTTATGATATTTTTCCAAAGTTTCTTCAGCTGTCTTTACAGGCCCAAGCCCAGCAGGGCCAAATTTAATTGCCATAATTACTTTTAGCCTGCAAATGTTTAAAAATATCTCTATTTCTCTCTCTTGAAGTCTCGGAATCTTTTTCAGGGTGTTGTAAATTATTATCTTTAATGTTTCTTTCAGGATCTGGATTGTTTCTTTCAGGATCTGGATTTTGAATTACATTAGTTGCAGGCTCAAACTTAGGTAATGTTATAGGTTCAAACTTAGGAACTCTTAGTTTGGAAATGCATTCTCTTTTATCCTCAAGAGGAAGAAGGAAATTCATCTGCTCAAGAAGAATTCTTTCATTCACTAATCCAAATGATTTTGGTTCAGAAGCATGTTTTCTCATTAAGGAGTTGAATGTCCCCCTAAAGGAACCTGTCTTATAACGGCATCCTTCGTAGCAGGATATTTCAAGATCGTAATCTGGATCTTCATGGCATTCTGGACATGATGTGCATGCTCTGGCGCCAGAGCTTATTTTAAAAGGATTATTAGTGCAACAATCAATTACTCCATCCTTCCCACATCCATTACCAATTAAATCTCCAAAAACCTTGTTTTTTTCAGACATGCATTCGTTGATAGTCCCAATAAAGCAATTTGAATGCTCTTTATCTCCTTCAAAAATTTTTGACTGACTTATTGATGTATATTCATCTATCAAATACTTGTAATTGTGAGGGTTATATTCTTCATATCCATATGGTGTAGTAAATGCGTGTCCAAATTCATGACTAAAGCTCAAAACTTGTTCATAAAAATGAGATTCCCATCCATCAGTTCCAAAATCTATTCTCGTTCCTGTTCTTGGAGAAATAAAAGGCTTTCCTTCTTCAGTAATATGGACAAGAGCGCCCTTTAATCCAAAATAATACTGATTAAACGGCTCATTTCTTAAGAACTCACGATTGCCAGCCTGAAGAGTACTGTATGCAGAACCTCCTCTAGGCTTGTTTATTATGAAGAAAGTAAACATCCTGTCGCTGAAATATAGGTTGGCGGGGGTAGTTTCCTCTCTGAAATAACCCAACTTTTTAGTGCAGACATCTGCAAGCTCATAACTTTGCTTGCCTAAAATTACTCCATTTCTGTTCATTTGCATATCCTTTGCAGCGCCAATCTGATTCACATACCAGATATTAAACCTGCACTTATCGGACTTAAAAGGTTCAAAAGAAAAGAGTCCATGATTTCCTTCAATAACCTTATTTGCAATCGATAAAAAAGAATCAAGGGAAGAATAATTGAATCCTACAAGGACAATATTTATCCTTTTCTCAGCCAAGCTGTTGTGTCCCTTTATTAGCTCAAGACACTCAACTTCTGTTGCATTAGTTAGATTAATAAAAGTCGTTAATAAAAAAATAGATATTATTGTATAAATCCAGGTTTTTCTCATTTGTAGGACATGAAAAAAGTCTATATAAAGATCATTGCTCTGTAAATTATAGTGTAGGACATAGACATATGATACCATTCTATAGCTCATAATCTGAAGAAGATTTGGATTATGCGAGGTAAAATATCTAAAAATAATAAGAATTTATTTTTTGAATTAATTGTTCTAGGAATCATTTGGATTGTGAGACAGCCTGTTTAATGTATGGTTCTTGACATTAAGCGCGTTTCACAACTAAAAATTTATGCAGCAAACTGATGCGCATTGTCAGGCTCAATTATCTCAAGGCAATTTTCACTAAGCCTTACTTTTAATTCCATGCCTTTATCTAAGTGCAGTCTGTAATTTTGCTGTCCATCTTTATATTCATCAGCAAATACACCCGCAATTACTTCTGAAGAAGATTCTCCTTCCATCCTTTTTAATTTATTTTGCTCAACAACGTATACTCCTGAAATTGCTTCAAGGCCTATTCTTTGCCTATAATTTTCATGAGATAAAGGATTATTTCTGTTAAATTCAATAAGATTATCAAAAATTAAAATCTGAAGGCCATCCTTTCTAATATCTTCTAAGGCCTTTAATTGCATCCTATTCTTTCTCCATTTTGCCCTATACTTAACTATCCAATCAGTAAGAGCTTTCTCAAAGCCAATATCATAGCCTGCTTTTTCTGATTCAAGCCATTTATGTTTAAGAATTTCCTCTCTTTCAGCACAAAACTCTCTATACAACTCAGAATTTTTTAATAAGGCTTCTGCGTTATCCATTTAAATCTATAGATGTTCTTGTATTTAAGATTTTCTGATATTCATATTTAGAAAGCTTTAATAATGTATTCCTACCAAATTTTTTATGCAGGAAACTCAATACTGTAAAACTCAGGAAGGAATTGCTATTAGATTAGAATCAAGATTAAAAAATGCTCTTTTAGTCAGAGTAAGGGAGAAATTGGGCCTTTCAGCAACAGAAGCTGCAATGCAGATTGGCTTAGGATACCAAACTCTATTAGAATACGAAAGCATGAAAAGATACCCTCCTCCCAAAATGCAGAAAAAAATATGTGACTTTTATCGGGATAAAGGTTCATTTATTTATGAGGAAGACGCATTTCCAGAAAGTCTAAAGCAGTTTAAACCCAGAGGAAAGTTTGTCCATGAAGCAGTAATTCCAGAAGAAAAGCTAATTGCTCTTTCTTCAAATCTTGAGCAGAGATTATTAACAGATAGCAGCCCGAGTGAAGACATTGTAAAAAAAGAGCTTTTAGATGAAAAATTAAAGATTCTTTATGAAGCTTTGGCAACCCTCCCAGAACGTTATCAAAGAGTCTTGAAATCAAGATACTTTGAAGGAGAACCTAAAACTTATGCAGAAATTGGCAAGACAATAGGCTTAACTAGGCAAGCAGCAAGAGAAATAGAATCTAGAGCTTTGGAAATGTTAAGAGGGAATTTAATAAAAATGGATAAAGCTGAGTGTTTAAAATATTTACATGAAGAAAGGCATATACCGGAAAGTGAAAAATACATAAAGGAAAGCCAACTAAGAGGAGAACTAAAAGGTGCAATAGAAATTAGCTCAAAGGAATTGTATGATTCCTGGAAAATAAAAGAGATTTTATTAAGAAGAATAGGAATAGAAGATAAGGGAATAAAAGTTAGGTCTAAAAAACCGCAATCAGTTTATTATATATCAAGATTATTTAACACCTCGCAAGAAGAAACTAAGCAATTAATAGAAAGGGGATTGGAAGCAGTAAAAGCTGAAATAAGAAAAAGAGATAACGGAGAAGAATGCTTGCTGTATTTGGATGAATTATTGGGCAGGCGTAAGTATAAAGCTCGTCGTGGACTATATTGAAAGATACGTCCTATGGAATAAGGCAATAATTTTCTCGTCGGTAATTTTTATGCCTGTTTTATTAGATTCTCGAAAATATATAAAACTACGGATAATTAATATTTTTAGCTCGACGATAAAAATAGGAGAAAAATATCTTATCGTCTATGCTTTATACTTACGGGCAGGAGCCTGTTATGTGTTGTATCTTTATAGTAGTAAACAACCGAAAGATTTAAATATACAAAGGTCTATTATAAATCATGCTTAAAATAAAAGAAAAAACTAAGAAATTGCTCAAAAGAATAACCAATATAGCTGGTGCTGGTTTGCTTGGAACTTATCTTTTGACTCAAGTGGATGCACTTGTTAGTCAAGGCTATTTTAAAGAAAGCTCATTATATAGGCAGGAGTTTAAGGACCAATTTGGTTTTCCTATTTATGGATTAAAAGAAGATGTTGAAGAAAATCCAAATAACTTGCCGGTTATTTCGGAAGCTTTAAGGAAAAATCAGGATACTCGCCCTTTTCATATAAGGAGTGTTAATATCCAGCCTAAGAGATTTCTTAAGAGAACTTTTCTGCAGCAGCTACTTTCAGTTATGAAGGGTGGAGCTTATTACAATCCTATAGCTGATTCTATCACTCTAAAATCTGGGGGTATTGAATCAAAAATAGTGAATCATGAGATAAAACATTCTCTCACTGAAAAGATATTAAGAAAATATCCAGGATTAAAATCTGAATGGCTTAGTCTTGGAACTGATAATACTGGTAAGAGCATGTATCTCTCTTATTTTGGTGGATTTTTGCACAAAATATCAGATTTTGAAGCATTAAAAACATCTTTTACAAAAGAAGAAGGCGGCCTTTCTGGGTTTGTTAGCGATTATGCTAAAACTAATTTTAGAGAAGATATTGCAGAGTTGTGCGCTGAAGCTGAAACAAGCCCAAATAGTCTGGTTGAGTTGGAGCCAAATCTTAGAGATGATTCTCCAATTGTTAAAAAGTTAAAACTAGCTGAAAAATACGGAATAGTTGCGAGAAATTTTATGGATTATCTGCAATTAGAGAGAAAATATCTTCAATGTGTATGCCCCTCTATACAAGGGCTTGACCGTTCTGATAATGCAGATTTAGAGTTCTATAAAGGAGCATGTAAATTTATTAATGAAAATCCAAAATCCAGATATCAATCAGATATTAAGGGTAAGATGGATATAATTGGTAAATTTCCTAACGTTCAGCGTTTTCTTTCTAAAAATGATATGGACTAATTATAAGTATTTACAAAATATATCCTTTCTACTTCCATTATAAACTAACTAAATTTACTTTTGCATTTTCAACGTTTGAAAAATTAGTAGCTGCAAGATGTCTGACGCCTGATTCATCGCATGATTTTATTATAGCTCCAACAGCCGAGCCATCAACAACAACTGCAAAGACCTTTTTTCTTGATGAGGGAATTGCCCTTGAAACTTCCCTATTGGGAACTCTTCTTATTACATCCATTTTGCTGTCAAGAAGCAGGGCCTGTTTAGAATCTCGGATTTTTTCATATGCATTTCTTAAGGCTTCTTTAATATCCCCTGCAAAATCCTCTTCTTCAGTTTCTTCCCGGATATTTCCATTTCTTCCCAAATTCCTGTAAAATTCTTGCGGAGTAATTTTTTTCCTTAAAGCAATAAGGATTTCCTTTCCTGTTAATTCCTCAACTTCTTTTCCATCCGGGGCTATTGCAACATAAGCAATTTTAGCATTGTTTATGACATTTTTAGCAATTAATTTTCCTCCTCTGTCGCCATCAATAAATAAAGTAAGCTCTTTCTTTTCTCCCAAGCGGGCAATTTCCGCAGGAAGCTTTGTCCCGTTCATTCCTATAACATTATTTACCCTATTTTTTAAAAGATTGACAACATCTGCCCTGCCTTCAACAACTATTATCTCATTTTCTGATAAGTCTCCTGCAGGAAGCTTTTCTTCCCCATACTCTTGTATTTTTGCAGCTCTTGCTTCTTCTTTTAATGTTTTGCTTATCTCTCCGAAATCTCCTCCTGAATCAAGGCCCTCAAGTAATTTTTTAGCTCTTCCAATTATAAAATCTCTTTTACTTCCTCGTACATCATCTATTTTAGTAACTTGAATAGATGCTTCAGTTGGGCCTATTCTATCTATAGTTTCAAGAGCCGCCGCAATAATAGTAGTTTCCGATTTATCTAAGGCGGTTGGCACTTTTATCTCGCCAATGCTTTTTCCGTCTACTGTCTGCAGCTCAACTTCAATCCTGCCAATTTTACCCTCTTTTTGCAATTCTCTCATTTCTAATTCAGCTCCAAGCAGGCCTTCTGTCTGCCCGAAGATGGCTCCGATTACATCTGGCTTTTCCAAAGGTCCTTCAGACCTGAATGACGCATAAATCATATATTTAATTGACACAGGGCTTATTTTTGCCATTTTTTCTCCATTATGAGCTATTTGCTCATTTACTTAACAAGCTTTACAATCTTATTTAGAAAGAAGTTAGTTTTAATTTTTCCTGCGAAATGTCCCAATAGACGTGAATATGAAAGGTAAATTTAATCCATTTACTTCCTTCTATAATGTGTTTATTAAATCAGCTATTTAAATCTTTGTTTTTTTTGCTCAAAAAATCCAGGATCTACTGAAACATCTCTTAGCTCTTCTTTGCCAATTCTTTGATGAATTTCAACAATAAGTTCTCTTTGGAACTCACTGCCATTTATGCTGCTTTTTGTCAGGAAGAAACCATTATTAATAAAGTCGCTCTTAACCATATTTGAATAAAATCCGCTTACTGGAAACTCCATGGACAATATTCTTCTTAATCCATATCCAATAGCATCATATTCAAAGATAGAATATAATACTTTATTATCAATTAAATTGTTATGAACAGCCTCCAGAAGTCTATCTTTAGATATATATTCAAGCCCTTTCGCATGCTGTTCAGTATGTCTGCCTTCGTGCGCAACTATAATATGCTTAATATCCTCCTCTGTTAAATACCCAAATTCTTCAAACATTTTTCTCCCAATAAATATTTTTGATTTCTTATTTAATCCGCTTAGCTCTAAAATTTCAGGCGTTTTAGCGTCATAGTTGCCGCCTTTAAATGCATTTTCGTATGGGTGCATTATTTCTTCAAGTTTAGGATTTTTTTCTATTAATTGAACTTCTGCCTTTACATATTCAACTATCTTTGAGCCGTCATGGTCATAAATAACTCCAGAGCAATAAGGAATTTGGTTTGTTCTCAAAAGCCAATTCAAATATGCCTGCCTTTTTTCAGGATTTTTCCTTGCTTCTTCCAGGCTAACCCAGGATTTTTCTTTTTCTTTTTGATTTCTTGCCTGGACTGTTTTCACTTCGTCATTCTCTTTTATCTGCTCATTTCTGTTAAGATAAGAAGCTCCGGCTATCAATCCGGAGATAATTATTCCATAAGTAAGATTCTTCATTATTTTTTTATTTTTCTTCATCCTTTAATTAATCTAAAAAATTGGTGATATTAAAATTAAAAACATTGTTTTATTTAAATCTTTTTATCGCTTATTTTTTTCTAAAACCCAGGTGATAAAATTTATAAAGCCTCAAGGTTTGCAAAGAAAAAGTTAAAAAAAGCTTAAAATGAAGGTAAAAGAGGTGAAAAAGAGTGAGGAAGCAGCTCCAGAGTTGGATGCATCTGAAGAATTTGACGAGTCAATATTTGACGGATTAGAAGCCCAAGAATAACTTTATTTTTTATTGTTTAATACATGCAAAGCAAGGCAGAAATAAATTCAGGAAATCTTGACATTTAATAATTAATGGCATAAAAAATTACAAACTTTCCTGCAAAGTATAATATTCCTTGACTTTGCCAAGTTTTTGATAAAGGTCAATTAAAGCCTGCCTGGCATCTTTTTTCTCATCAGGCATTAAATCCAAAGTCAATAATTTTTCATAAGTCTCCATAGCCCGCTTTCTTTTATCTTTTTTCAGGAACTCCTGCGCCTGCGAGATATAGGCATCCTTAATTCTTATTTTGATTACTACTTTCTGCCTTTCATTTGCAACTGCAACTGCTTTTGCAACACTGACATCTGCCTCATCAAAATTGCCAGCTTTTATTAATAATATCGCAGATTTCAGAAAATCATTCATTTTTCCCTCATAAGTTGTATTAATATCGGCTGCAATCCTTATCAACTTCCCAGCTTCAAGATACATCCTTCTTTCTTCATAGATGTCCGATAATTTAGTAAGAACAAATTTTTTTGTGTCAAAATCTATCTGCCTTTTTAAGCAAGCCTGCAGATAATCCATCTTAACATAATCTCCGACATTGGCAATCTTTGCCTCTATTTCTCTTCTATTCAAAGCATCCTCTTTTAAATTCATATTTTATTTTAATCTTTAAAGTTTATAAGCATTATTCATCATCAGGATAATGATTCCTACCTCGCTCATTCGTACTATAAAATATTTTTCTTATCTGATAATTAATTTTAACTGAAGTTGTGATATTTTCAACCATAGCCATCATGTCTCTATCAGGATTAATGAAGCACATTGACAGAAAATTATTAAGTTTTTGTTCTGATTTGGTTCTTTTGTCAAGCTTAGTCATTACTTTTTATAAATCAGCGACTTTAAAAATGTTTGTTTAAAATTTCACATATTTGATTCCGCTGATGTTTCTTTCTTCTTTTCAATCCTTTCTCTTAAAATATTACATCCATGATAAATAATCTCTCTGGACAATAATGAAATTGCTCCAATTTCTATCTTAAGCGATAAATCATTAGAGGGACTCAATAACGAGCTTGCAAATAAGCCAAGAGTTAGAACTTCAAGTCCAACTCCATTTCCGAGAGATGAAAATTCAATTAAACAATTAAAATATTTTCCATTATAGGTTTTATTTATTAAAAATTCCTTGTTAAATTTATACGCACTTATTCCAGCATATCCTGGAATCAAGGGCTTTGCAAATTCTTTTCCTAATTCTTTCAACTGTATATTATATAATCAAATAAAGAATAAATAAAGTTTTGCATGATGATTTGTAATAGAATAAAAAATAAGGTTTTGTTAAGCCGACTGGTAATATAACGACAGTTAACGCAGTTTGAGAAACTACTTCACCCAACTCAGGCAGAAGAGCGCGAGAAAAACAATAAATGTCTAATTAATCATCTTTTAAGTTATCGATAATTCTGATAATTGGAATAAGTATTTGTCCAGAATTATCGTGATAGATAATTCCAAAAACCTTATCCCAATCAAGGGAATTATCTATAACAGAATCAAAAATAATATGATTAATATAAGAAGATTTAATTTGATTAAATCTTCTTGGCCTTTAATTCAATGCAGACTCCTGCAGCAACAGTTGCTCCGGCGTCTCTTATGGCGAAACGGGCCATGTGAGGATTTGTTGCCTGTGTTTCTAAAACAAGATTTCCTATTGGTTTGATTTTTACTTTTGCAACATCTCCATTCTTCAAAAAATCTGGATTTTTGGCAGTCTGTCCATCCGGAGATGTTTTTTCAATTAATTCAATAAATTGACAAGGAACTTGCGCTGTATGAACATGGAAAACAGGAGTATATCCTTTAGCAATAACTGTTGGGTGTGAAATTACCGCAACTTGAGCAGTGAATTCTTCTGCAATTGTCGCCGGCTTTGCAGCATCGCATATAACATCTCCTCTAGCAATGTCTTTTTTTCCAACTCCTCTTATGTTAACGCCAATATTATCTCCTGCTTCTGCCTGCTGCAATTGCTCATGATGCATTTCAACACTTCTTATTTCTCCCTGAATTCCTTTTCCAGACCTTCCAGGAAGAATTAAAACTTTTTGTCCTACCTTCATAATTCCAGTCTCTATTTTACCAACAGGGACAGTTCCAATTCCAGTAATTTCATAAACATCCTGCAAAGGCATTCTTAATGGTAGATTAATTGGCTTTTCAGGCTCTTTGAATAAGTCCAACTGCTCTAAGACAGTAGGCCCCTTATACCAAGGCATATTTGTTGATTTCTTTACAACATTATCTCCTTTAAATCCTGATACAGCAAGAAATGTCATTGCTTCTGGTTTGTATCCCGCCATTTTCAAAACTGCAGAAACATCTACTTTTACTTTGTTGAAAACATCTTCTTTATAATCAACTGCATCCATTTTATTCAAAATTACTGCTACTTGGCTTACACCCATTGTTCTTAAAAGCCAGACATGCTCTTTTGTCTGCGGCTGAACTCCGTCTTTTGCAGAAACCGTTAAGAAAGCAGCGTCTGCTTGTGATGCTCCAGTAATCATATTCTTTACAAAGTCTTTATGCCCGGGCGCATCAATTATTGTAACTTCATATTTATTTGTAATAATTTTCTGATAAGCTAAGTCAATTGTAACTCCTCTTTCTCTTTCTTCCTTGAATTTATCCATGACAAAAGCGAATTCAAATCCTGCCTTTCCATGTTTTTGCGCTTCAGCCTTCAATTTGTCAAGCTCTTCAGGAGATACTTTTCCAGAATCAAACATAAGTCTTCCTATAGTTGTAGATTTTCCGTGGTCTACATGCCCGACAAACACAATATTAATAACGGGTTTTTGCTTAGCCATTATGACAACTTATAAAATATTTAAGTATAACTTTTTAATTTTGATGGTATTTAAACCTTGCGATTTTCTGGGCTTTTTGCAGGCTCATGACATTTGTTCCCAATAGTTTAAGTATAATTAATAATTAAATCTAATAATTAATAGGTATGCCATAAATTAGATTATCAATGATAAATAGATAAAATGTGTCCTAATGATGGCAAAAAGCTTCTTTTTTAATAGCCTAATAATAAGTGGCCATATCTATTGAGTGTGTACACGATTTTCCTGATCTTTTTGCCGTTGAAAAAATTTTATAAAAATGTCAAGAACCATACACTAAAGTGTATGGCGTGTTATTTAGTATGGTTCTTGAGCATGCTCAAAAATCACATGTTCATTATCTCACCACTAAAGTAAAGAGTTTTATCACATGTGATTTTTGACATATAAATATCAGCTGAAAAGAGACTGCATTTTAATTGCACGCATTTTAATCTCATTGCAATGCTCAATTAAACCTTTAACATCTTCCTTTCTCTCGCAAAGAATTAATGAAGAAGCATAACTACATATCAAAGATTTTCTCCCATTGTTAAAATTAAGGGTTTCATGAGGGGTTATTATCTTTTTTCCCTTCGCGTCGTGCAAATAACCAATTGCCTGCTCATCTTCAACATCAAAATATTCTTTTATCTCAGAAAAAGAGGGTATTTTTGAAGATTTTTCCATATTTTTATCCCATAATGAGTATAGCATATATCTTCCCTGCTTGATAAATGTAAAATACTCAGGAATTTCAGCAGAAATGAAATAAGCTTTTTTTATCGGCTGCTCATTAAATAAATAAATTTTGCCGATTTTTACAAGAATTCTCTCATTAATTCCCTCATCTTTTCTTCCTTTATATCTTTTGAGCAAGACATTTTCTCCATTATCCAAAGTTGCTATTGCCTCTTGCTGTAAAACATCTGAAATTACTGCAGTTTCAAGCCAGCCAAAATTTGAATTTAAACCAAGCTCATGGCTTGTCAATAAAACTCTTCCCGGATTAAAATCATAAACTCCTTTTCCTGTAATAGACAGCATTCTTTATCTTTACCTTTTTAATTTATAAACATTATTACAAAATAGTTAATATTAAAAAATTATTTTATTTTGACAAATATTTCCTTAAAGCAGTTTTGCTTATTTCATGGCTCAATAAAGAATAAGCTTCTTTATGAGTTGCCCATAACAATTCTTCAGCATTATTTCTAATTTCTCCTTCGCATTCCTTGCAAGAATACCAAAAAATCCTCTGCTTTTCTTCGCAATCAAAATCAGCCTCATAAACAAGAGAAAGGTAACTAATATTTATTTCTAATTCTTCCCTCATCACTCTTTTCAATGCGGCAAGATTATTCTCCCAATTCCTGACATGGCCCGCCGGAAATGTTACACAATTACCAATTTCTTTATCCTTTTTCCTTCTTTCAAGAAGTATTTTGCTATTCCTTTCCAATATCAAAGCAACAATGTCTTTTCGCATCAAAATTACTCATAAAAAGGATTTTTAATTCTTCCGAAAATAAAAAACTCATTTTTTATCTCTTAACATAAACCTTTTCAACTTTAAAAGATTTGTAAATTCCCTCTAAAATATCCGTGCCAGCATATCCTGCCAATATTGAAAGCCGGGGGTCAAAGCTGAAAACAGTTCCGGTCAATATACCTATCAGCCCTGATACAACAGCTGTTAAAAGCCAGTAATTCCATGAGATTTTTCTTTTAAAAGACAATGCTTTAAACAATCCTATCACTCCTCTTATTACTCCCCCAATTAACCCAAATCCCGCGGAAATTAAAACCTCTTCATAGCTCATCTTGGTTGAATGCTCCTCATTATTTTATAAGTTTCTTTTGTAGGCTTTGAGAATTTATCCAAATACTCGCTTTCAGCATCTTTCTTTTTTACCCTCTTTCTATTCCAATAAATCTGCCTTCTCAAAACCTCTTCTATATACTGATGAATATCCCTATACCCCTGCTTCACAGATTTTTTTCTTAATTTATTAATAAAATCAGAATCCAAACTTAGAGCTATTGTTCTTGTTGTCATTTTCACCTTTTTTATCTTCTTCAGGGGGCATTTTTGTATTTAAGGGTTTCTGTTTCTTGCTCATTCTCAACATGAGCAGTTTATTATGTTCTCTATCATATATTTTTCATCACAATATTCCTTAAATATATGCATGCATACATGTATATATGACAAAGGTAATTTCAATTTCAGATGAGGCTTACGAAGAGCTTGAAAAACTGAAGGCGAATAAGTCATTTTCGGAGATTGTAATAGAGCTTTCAAAAAAAGTGAAAGGTGATAATATTATGAAGTATGCGGGAATTCTGACTGAAGAAGAAGGAGAAAGAATAAAAAAGCAGATATATGAAGACAGAAAGATTAAATCAAGGAGATTCAAATAGTGGCATGCTTAGACTCGGATGTGCTTATAGATTTTTTAAGAAATAAAAAAGAAGTAGTTTCAAAAATAGACAAAATCAGAGTAAACGGAGAGAAGTTATCTACAACTTCCGTAAATTCTTTTGAGTTGTTTAAAGGAATTCCTTATCAATCGAAAGTCAGTATAGAAGCAATTAAGGGATTTCTTGCTAATTTGAAGATATATAATTTTAATTATTCAGCCTCAGAAAAATCTGCAGAAATATTTAATGATTTAAAGACAAATGGAGAGATTATAGAACTGCCTGATATAATGATAGCATCTATTGCAATAGAAAATGGCGAGCCTTTTTTAACAAATAATAAAAAGCATTTTGAAAGAATTAAAGATTTGAAACTTGAAGAATTTTGAATAATTATTCAACCCTCTTTAAACTATAAACAATAAACGGATATTTTTCTCTGACATCATTTGCTTCCCTTTCAATTTGTTTAACAATTTTTTCATATTGCTGTCTTTTCCATTTTAATTGCTCTTCTGTTAATGGTCCAATAATTCTGCTCCCGTCAGCTTCGGGAACAGGAGTATTATTAACATAAAATAATTCCTGGTCAACAGCTAATTCCTCAATTTTTGCAGGAATTCTCGCATTTTCTCTTAAATTCATGATAATTTATAAGATTAATATTTTTTATTTTGCGCCTCTTTAATTTCTCAAGCAATATTTTAATTCTTTTAGAGTTGTTTAGGAAAAGGCATCATTCCGGAGGATTTTATAAACAATCAAGTAGCAGAACAAAATCCATATAATTGCAAACAAATATCCTGCAATTATATCGCTAAACCAATGAACTCCAAGATAAATTCTGCTGAATCCAATTAGTAACGGGATTAAAAGAATGCTAAAAGCTGCTTTTTTGCTCTTAGGATAAATTATAAGTGCAAGCGCCCCAAAAAGAGCCATAGATACAGATGCGTGCCCGCTTGGAAAACTAAAACCTTTTTCAATAAGATTTTCAGGCCTCTGCCTTCTCACGATTTCTTTGATAAGATACTCAAGAGCTGCTGCTCCTATAACTGCCAGAAGATAAAAATTAGCATCTTTATACCTTTTTTTGAAGATGAATAAAAATGCAATTATGCATGAAAATAAAAAAATTAATATATTTGACCCTAAAAAAGAAATCGCCGTCATTATTTTCATCAAAGATTCCTGCCTGTAGATTGCAATCAAGTAGTTTATATTGATGTCAATTGAAGGGCTGATTAAAATAGCAAGCAGAATAATAAGTAAAATTGTTGATGCCCACTGAAAGACAGGCAAAATCTTAGTCTCTTTTTGCATAATCTTCCTTGTTTTTCAGAATTAAAAACTTATCCTTGGTAAGCCATAATGAAAATCAGTTTATTGATTTTCCGCCAGGCCTTTCCTCTGCCTGATTTTGCGGATAACATCAAATTGCAGTTCAGCAGGCAGTTTTTGGAAGTGCTGGTCCATCAGTGAGGAAACACCCCTTCCTTCCGTGGAACTGCGCAGGTCATTGCTCCATCCAATCATTTCTGCAACCGGAATTTTTGCCTTTATAAAAACATCATTTCCTTCCTGATGCATATCTATAAGGATTCCTCTTTTGCTTCCTATTAATCCAGTTACTGCTCCCATAAATTCAACTGGCACTTCAATTAAATGAGTCTGAATTGGCTCTAAAATTACAGCTCCTCCTTTTTTTATTGACTCATGCATTCCAAGCCTTACAGCAGGATAAATCTGCGCAGGCCCTCTGTGCATATGGTCTACATGCAATTTTGCATCATGCAATATAAATTTAGTTTTCATCAAAGGCTCTTTTGCCAACGGCCCCCCATCAATAACTAATCTCCATCCGTCAATTATTGATTCTATAACTTCTGGCAATAAAACAATTCCTCTTGTCGCATCCTGAAAAACATTTCCTTTGTAAATCTCCTGATATTGCCTTGCTTCATCATTACTTATTCCCAATTCAGCTAATTTTTTCCAGACATCTTCAGCTTTCTTTTTCAGGCGCATTTCTGGTAGAATTCCTGATTCAATTGCATCATGTACTTTATCTTCCAAAGGCTCCATGCTTACAAAAAATATGTTATGCCCATTAGGAGTTCTAACTTCTACTTCAGGGCTTGCCTTTGCAATTGATTCTCTATAAACAACAATTGGATTCCCTGTTTTAACTTCCAGCCCTTTCTCTGTCTTTATCCTTCCTTCTATAATTTCTAAGTGCAATTCTCCCATCCCGGAAATTAAATTTTCTCCTGTCTCCTCGTTAATCTCAATTTTTATGCTGGGGTCTTCTTTGCCGACTTTTCTCAATATTTCAATCAGCTTTGGCAAATCAGCTGATTTTGTAGCTTCAATTGATTTCGTAATAACTGGCTGGAAAATATGCTTAATTTCCTCAAACTGAGTTTGAGGGTTGACAGTGATTGTGTCACCAACATCAACATTTAATCCTGAAATTGCCAGAACATTTCCAGCTGAAACTTTTTCCATCTGCTCCGGCTTAATGCCATTATAAACAAGAACTTGCTGGACCCTGTATTTTTTCTTGTTCATGTTTGAATAAACTTCCATGCCATTTTCAATTGTTCCAGAGTATAATCTTCCAGCAGAAACTTCTTTTGCCGACCTTGGTTCAATTACTATTTTTGTAATTATAAAAGCTATTTCCCCGTCTTTATTGCACGCCAGCAAATCCTGCCCGAATTTGCTCTGCAGCTCTCCTTTCCATATTTTCGGTATTCTATATTTTTGCGCTTCAACAGGATTTGGAAGATGCTTTATAACAATGTCCAGAAGAACTTCATATAGGGGCGCATTTTCCCAAACCCATTTTTTTCTGGCTTCTCCCTCTAATTCATAGATTTTATAAATATCTTTAAATGAAACTCCTTTTTTTTTCATAAAGGGAATTGATAAAGCCCAGTTTTCTCTGGCAGAGCCAAATGCCACGCTTCCATCCTGAACATTAACCTGCCATTTTTCCTTGTATTCCGGCTCTGCAATCTGCATGATTAAATTATTAAAATCATGAATAAGTTTTGTAAATCTCTGCTGAATTTGCTCAGAATTTAATTTCAATTCTTTTATTAATCTGTCAACTTTATTGATAAACAAAACAGGCTTGACTCTTTCCCTTAATGCCTGTTTCAATACTGTTTCTGTTTGAGGCATTATTCCTTCAACAGCGCAGACTAAAACAATTGTCCCGTCAATAGCTCGCATTGCTCTCGTCACATTTCCTCCAAAATCTACATGTCCCGGAGTGTCAATTAAATTAATAAGATATTCCTGCCCTTGATATTCATGCGCCATGCTTACATTTGCAGCGTCAACTGTCATTAATCTTTCCTGCTCATCAGCATGCTGCCATGTTGCCATTCCTTCTTCTAAGCTTCCGGCTATTTTTGCCGCCATTAATCCGGCAGCTGCTAAAAGATTATCAGTTAAAGCAGTTTTTCCATGATGTATATGCGCGCTTGTCGCTATATTTCTTATATTTTTCTGCTTTCCTGTCAGTCTTTCTATTTTCTCTAAGCTTGTTTCTTTTTCTGCCATTTTGTTTTTCTTCCGTTAATAATAAATCCTGCCTTTCACAAAATATAAATTCTCCTTCGTTAATAAGTAAGAGAATAAAAACTGATAATAAAATAGCTTTTTAAAACTATCTTTAATGTCAAGATGCTTGACGAAAACCGCGCCTTTCAAGGTGCGGTTGCATTTTGAGCATACAAAACACATTAGAAATAATGACAATTATCTCGCGGCATCCGCCTGCTTTTCGGCCTCGTTCTTTTTTGTCATTGTATAGCTTTCCATGCTTCCTTTTGCAGCATTTATTATTTCATTTGCCAGTGCATCTGCTATTTTGCTTCTTTTTCCAAATGATTTGTTATAAGCTCCCTGAATAAGCCATCTAATTGCCAAATTTATTCTTCTGAATGGCGAGCAGTCAACAGCCTGCGGGTATCTTGCTCCGGCATGCTCAATTACGGTAATTTCATCTCTTGGGCTTCCATTTTCAATTGCATTAACAAGTATTTGAATTGGATTGGCATTTGTTTTTTGCCCTATTTTCTCCATTGCTTTAAGGATTGTTTTCATATTTTTATTGTATTTCCCTGAGCTCCATGAAGTAATTATTTTATGCTTTTTTCCGATATGCCCGGGGACTGCCAGTCTGTTTGCAAGTCTTTCAATTATAGGGACTTTCAGTACAGATTGCTTTTCAGTCTGCCTTCCATAAGATTTGGCGAGAAGCCTAGGATTAAGATTTATGTAAGGTTTTAACGCAGGGTCTTTTACCTGAACGCTTGTGGTTTCATATAAGTCAAATAGCTTAAATTTCAAATCTTCCTGCATCTTTTCTATTTTTTGCTCTGTCATTTTAATTATTTCCCCTTATCATATTAAAATCTTTACCCAATCTCCATTGTCCTTGCATTTTCTAAGGCATATTCTCTTCCTTTCATTGTTAATATACAAACTATTTTTAATGGATTTGTTCTATCAGCATCTCTCTCAATAAAGTCGCCCTCCATGTTTTTCACATATTCCGGAATATTGTTAGTTGCAAAAGAAACCCCTCTTTCATTATATATTTTTATAATGAAATTCTTTAAAAATTCAGGGTCTGTTGTATCGCGTATTGCCATTTTATCTTCTTCCTTTCTCTATCTTGCCTTTAACAAGCAAATGCAGGGGCTGTTCATTTACTTTTATAACTTGAAATCTGATTCCTGGAATGTCCCCTTTAGAGCGCCCCATTCTTCCTCCTATTCTTTCAATTATAACTTCATCATGCTCGTCAATGAATTTTTGCGCTAAATTTCTCGGGATAAACGCTCCGACTTGTATCCCATTTTTAATAAGCTGGACTTTGCAGCATTTTCTCATAGCAGAATTTGGCTGTCTTGCTTCTTTTTGGAATTTTGATATTACTATACCTCTTGCTTGAGAAGCTCCTTTTAGAGGATCAGCTTTTTCCCTCAATTTCAAAATTCTTTTCTTATACTGCCTCTGGCTCCATCTAAATTTTTTCTGCCTTTTCATTAATTTTCTTGCATTCATTAATCCCATTTTGTATTTTAGATGCTAGTTTAATTGTAATAATAGCAATAATTATCCTTGATTTTTTTGGTTTTTAAACCTTGCTTTGTCTTTGTATTGTTGCGTCTAAGGGATCTAAGAAGATAAAAAAATTTAATCTTTAAATTCTTCAAATATTATTTCTGGTTCTTCTCCAGAAAGGGTTTTTTGTTCTTTTTGTAATCTTTTCTTTATTATATCTATATATTTCTTATCAAGCTCTATTCCTATTGAATTTCTCCCATAATATTTGGCTACTGCAGAAGTTGTGCCAGAACCGACAAAAGGATCAAGAACAACATCTCCTTCGTCTGTGCAAGATAAGATTATTCTTTTTAATAATTCAAATGGTTTTTGTGTGGGATGTGATCCAGCCCATTTTTCTTTTTTTGGAGTTAACGGAATACTCCAAACATTTCTCGTTTGCTTTCCTTTAGGATTAATAGGATCTTCTATTTGCTTACTCCAATCATAGTTAAACTTCCATTTCTTGCCGTTGCCATTCTTAGAAGCCCAAATTAAATGTTCTGTGCTTTCTGTAAAGAATCTGCAAGTTATATTTGGTTGGGCATTCGGCTTAAACCAAATGATGCTATTGTTTATTTTTATATCTGGGAAAAATTCTTGTATAATAAATCCCGTCTGGTAGATATTATGAAAACTACCAGAAACCCACAAACTACCGCCATGTTTCAAAACTCTAGACTAATAATGCTCTATACAAATATATCAAGTTTTTTGGAAGAAAAAGGATTTGAATAGTATTCTTCGAGAGATTCATAGTCATAAAAGAATACTCTATTTTTTAGTTCTTTATAGATACTCAAATTTAAAATGGAATCAAATTGTCTTTTCCTTTGTTTAGGCGAAACAATAACCATGTTGGTAGAAAAATCCATTAATTCATAAAATTTATTTAGAGAATTCTTAAAGTCGGTGG